>NZ_JBFUIU010000146.1:0-14934 GCF_056401695.1 Variovorax sp. P4_D9 | reverse complement strand
CCCTTGACGTGCTGGAACACACCCTGAACGCCCCAGAAGCAGCCGCCCGCGATGACTGTGGTTTCGGTCGTGGCGGCGCCTGCGGCCGGGTCGTCGGCCGGCGCCGGGACGACGGTGGCGCGCTCGGCCGCCCAGGCGGACGCGCCGGGACGCAGCGCCARTGCGGCGCCGAGCGCGAGTGCGCACAGCAGCGCCCGGCGTGCCGGCGCCGTGGGTGATTCGAGGGTCTCGGTGTGCATGGCGGCGGCTTCCTTCGTTGCGTCTTGGGGTCGAAGCCCCGGTTGTACGCCGATCTGCTCCGGTGCTTCGGCGGGACGAAAAAAAGCCCCGCGGCTTGCACCGCGGGGCTTGTTGGCTTGGCTGTGGCAGCCGGGCCCGGGGAATTACATCCCCATGCCGCCCATGCCACCCATGCCGCCCATGTCGGGCATGCCGCCGCCGGCGCCGGCTTCATCCTTCGGTGCGTCAGCGACCATGGCTTCGGTCGTCAGCAGCAGCGAGGACACCGAAGCGGCGTTCTGCAGGGCGGTGCGGGTCACCTTGGTCGGGTCCAGGATGCCCAGCTCGAGCATGTCGCCGTAGCTGTCGTTCTGGGCATTGAAGCCGTAGTTGCCCTTGCCGGCCAACACAGCGTTCACCACCACCGAGGCTTCGCCGCCGGCGTTGTTGACGATCTCGCGCAGCGGCGCTTCGATGGCCTTGAGCACCAGCTTGATACCGGCGTCCTGGTCGGCGTTGTCACCCTTGAGGGTGTCGCCCACGGCTTGCTTGGCGCGCAGCAGGGCCACGCCACCACCGGCAACCACGCCTTCTTCCACTGCAGCGCGGGTCGCGTGCAGGGCGTCTTCGACGCGAGCCTTCTTTTCCTTCATTTCGACTTCCGTGGCAGCGCCGACCTTGATCACTGCAACGCCGCCGGCCAGCTTGGCCACGCGCTCTTGCAGCTTTTCGCGGTCGTAGTCGCTGGTGGCTTCCTCGATCTGCACGCGGACTTGCTTGACGCGGGCTTCGATGTCGCCAGCGGCGCCCGAACCGTCGATGATGATGGTGTTTTCCTTGCCCACTTCGATGCGCTTGGCCTGGCCGAGGTCGGCTAGCGTCACCTTCTCGAGGGTCAGGCCCACTTCTTCGGCGATGACCTTGCCGCCCGTCAGGATGGCGATGTCTTCGAGCATGGCCTTGCGGCGGTCGCCGAAGCCAGGTGCCTTGACGGCCACGACCTTCAGGATGCCGCGGATCGTATTCACGACCAGCGTTGCCAGGGCTTCGCCTTCGACTTCTTCGGCAACGATCAGCAGCGGACGGCCGGCCTTGGCGACTTGCTCCAGCGTCGGCAGCAGGTCGCGGATGTTGCTGATCTTCTTGTCGAACAGCAGCACGAACGGGTTCTCCAGGATCGCGCTTTGCTTTTCGGGGTTGTTGATGAAGTACGGCGACAGGTAGCCGCGGTCGAACTGCATGCCTTCGACGACGTCGAGTTCGCTGTCGAGCGACTTGCCGTCTTCGACGGTGATCACGCCTTCCTTGCCGACCTTGTCCATCGCGTCAGCGATGAGCTTGCCGATGGTTTCGTCGCTGTTGGCCGAGATCGAGCCGACTTGCGCGATTTCCTTCGAGGTCGTGGTGGCCTTCGAAGCCTTCTTGAGCTCGGCGACCAGGGCGGTGACCGCCTTGTCGATGCCGCGCTTCAGGTCCATCGGGTTCATGCCGGCAGCCACCAGCTTGAAACCTTCGCGAACGATGGCCTGGGCCAGCACGGTCGCGGTGGTGGTGCCGTCGCCGGCGTTGTCCGAAGTCTTGGAAGCCACTTCCTTCACGAGCTGGGCGCCCATGTTCTGAAGCTTGTCCTTGAGTTCGATTTCCTTGGCGACCGACACGCCGTCCTTGGTCACGGTCGGGGCGCCGAACGAGCGCTCGAGCACCACGTTGCGGCCCTTGGGGCCGAGGGTCACTTTGACTGCGTTGGCGAGGATGTTGACACCCTCGACCATGCGCGCGCGGGCTTCACCGCCGAAGACTACGTCTTTTGCTGCCATGAGATTTCTCCGAGATTCAGTTGGATAGGGGGATGAAGAGACGAGAAATTACTTCTCAACGACTGCAAACAGGTCGTCTTCCTTCATGACCAGGAGCTCGTCGCCATCGACCTTGACGGTCTGGCCGCTGTACTTGCCGAACAGGACACGGTCGCCGACCTTGATGTTCATCGAGATCAGGTCGCCCTTGTCGTTCTTCTTGCCAGGACCAACGGCCAGGACTTCGCCCTGATCGGGCTTCTCGGCGGCGTTGTCGGGGATCACGATGCCCGAGGCGGTCTTGGTTTCGCTTTCAATGCGCTTGACGATCACGCGATCGTGCAAAGGACGAAGTTTCATTGCATCTCCTGATAAGAAACGGGGTTTGTCCGGGTGCCGGCATGGTTGCCGGCGCCACATCATCGGAAGCCGGTGTTGTTAGCACTCAGCTTTGACGAGTGCTAATCATAAGGGTGTTTTGAGGAGTTTCAAGGCCGAAGGGATCGGCGCGCGATGTTGATGAAGGCGAACCGCCTGTCGGGCGAAACCGGCCTTTTGTCAGGTTTCCCACGAAATCGCCGAGTAGGCAAGCCTGATTTCGGGCAACTGTGATAATTTCACATCCACTTGTACTTTGTGACATCTTGAAATGATTTCCCGCTCCGTGCCTCTGATCGGATTTGAGGGTCGAGGGGCGCGCGATGGAGGATACAGCCCGATGGTTCAGTCTCTGGAACAGATGCCGATGGCGTCGACGACGGCAAGCTCGAATGTCCCGAGGGGCGGGCGAGCGCGCGGCTTCACGTTGATCGAGGCGATGATCACCGTTGCGATCGTCGCGATTCTGGCGGCCATCGCATACCCATCCTATACGTCGTACATCCGCAAGGGGAAGCGGGCGACCGCGCAGGCGGCCTTGATGGATCTGGCCAGCAAGGAACAAACCTACCTCCTTGACCGGCGTGTGTACACCAACGTGCAGGCGGATATCGGTTTCGCGATGCCTGCCGAAATCCAGGGGGCCTACACGATCGCGATCGTTTGCTCTCCGGCGGACTGCTCGTCCGGCGGCTTCACGGCAACGGCCACTCCGGCAGGGAGCCAGGCGGTGTCGGGCGAGCAGGCGATGACGATCGACGACAAGGGCGCCAAGGCGCCGGCAAACACTTCGGGTTACTGGGGCAAGTGACGCGATGGCAAACCCGGAGGCATTGACCCAAGTTCAACGCGCAACGCGGCGCGTTCGCCAGGGCGGCTTCACGGCCATCGAGTTGATGATCACCGTGGCAATCGTCGCCATCCTGTCGGCGCTGGCCGCGCCCTCGTTCCAGCAACTGATCGCGGCGCAGCGCATCAAGTCCGTCGCCTCGGCGCTGAGTGAATCGCTTTGGATCGCTCGCAGCGAGGCACTCAAGCGCAATGACAAGGTGGCCTTCAACTTCACGAATGCGGGGAGCGACACCGTTGTCGGGGACTGGAAGATCACCCAAAGCAGCGACGGAACGGGTACCGCACTCCTTCAACAGATGGGCTCGCCCTCCGTGGTATCCACCACCTCGACGGGCGGCGACGTGTTGTTCGTCTTCAACTCCTCCGGCCGGCTGATCTCTGGCGGTCCGTCCTCGATCAAGCTCAGCGTCCTGTCCGCCAACGTCAATCGTTGGGTCTGCATTTCTGCCAGTGGCCGGGCCGTCACCCAATCGACATCATGTTCGTAGCTGACCTCCATCGATTCCGTACGCGAGCGACCGGCATGCGCGGCTTCACGCTGATCGAAGTGCTGGTGACCATCGCCGTGATGCTTCTGGGCCTTCTGGGCGTGATCGGAATGCAAGCTAGGTCGGCCGTCATTGAATTTGAGTCTTATCAGCGTGGCGAGGCGCTTACGCTGGTCCGTGAAATGCAGGGCCGTCTAACCGATTCGCGAGGCATCGTAGACGGCTATCTCGATGCTGCTGTCAGTTCCACCGACGGCAGTGTGTACGTGGGTTCGGGCGCGAATGCCAAAGACTTCAGCGCCAGTTCCGTCTGCGTCGGGGGAGCGGGCGTTCCGCTGGCGGAGGCAGAGTTCGATATGTGTCATTGGGGTCAAGCGCTGCAGGGCGCGGCGGCCCTGGAGGGCACCTCGAAGGTCGGAGCCATGATCGGCGCCCGCGGCTGCCTGATCCGGGTCGTCCCGGCGGAGGGCAACGCACTGGCCGACATCTACATCACGGTCGTTTGGCAAGGCAAATCGCCGAGTGCCGAACCCGACCCCGATTCTCCGGCGGGTCAGAACTTCTGCGCCAGGGATGTGAATTTCGGCACCGGGCTGCGGCGTGGCGTATCGGTCCGCGTGCTGGTGCCGAACCTGACCAAGTCATCTTGAGGACCGACATGTACCGCCGAGCCCTCGCGCCGATCTCAAAAGCCCGTTGCCGTCACCAGCGAGGGCTCACGCTCATCGAGTTGATGATTGCGCTCGTCATCGGTCTGCTGATCGTCGCAGCAATGAGTGTCCTTTTCGCTGGCAGCAGCCGATCCCGAAACGAGATCGAACTGAGTGCGGAGGTGAATGAGAACGGGCGCTATGCCCTTGACGTTCTGAGCCGCGAGTTGTCGCAGACGGGGTTCTACGGCTCCCTGGTCAAGCCGACGGCGGCCGTCAGTCCGATCGTCACGCCTGCCGAGACAGCGACAGCCATGTGCCTGACCGGGCTCGTGAACCTTGGCGCCTGGCAAGACTCGTTGACCTACTACGTCCTGGGGCTTGGCAGCGCGGCAGGCGCGAATACCGACGCCGATCCATCTTGCATTGCACGCAAAGCCGGTACCGATGCGTTGTTCATTCAGCGAGCGAGCACTTGCGCCGTCGGCGACCCGGATTGCCTGGCCGAGTCGAATGCAGATGCCTATTTGCAGGTATCCGAGTGCGGCAGCGAATACAGCGCGACGCCGATCGTGCTCGCGCAGGGTGGTTCTGGCGCGTCCACATTCAAGCTTCAAACCAAGACCTGTGCAGGCACGCCGGCACCGAAGCGCAAACTCGTTCGCCGTATCTACTATGTCAGCCCGGCGAACGCGCTGAGCTATCAAGACATCCCGCTCAACGGCGCGCTCCCTGCGCCAGTGGTGTTGGTCGAGAACATCGAGCAGATGCAAATCGAGTACGCGTTCGACACCGGCACCCCTGCAGACGGAACGCCCGACGTGTTCGCGCCTGCGCCCAACCCGCCGCCAGCTCTTCCGCCTAATACGGATTGGACGCAAGTCATCGGCGTACGAATTTGGCTGCTGGCCCGCTCCAGCGATCCGAGCCAGAACACCAAGAATGCCGCGAGTTTCGTGCTCGGCGCGGACACCACCGTCAGCGTTGCCGCAAAAGCCGCCGGCAATCCGAAGCGGCGCGTCTACAGCACCTATATCTCGTTCGTCACCCCGAAGGCGCGCCGCGAATCATGAAGATGACCTATGTCTGCCGAGCCCGCCGCGTTCAGTCCGGCGCCGTGTTGATGATTGGCATGGTGATGCTGCTGATGGTCAGCCTCGTCGCGGTCGGCGTGATTCGACTGTCCACGCGCCATACGCAGGTTGTCAGCAATGAGCAGGTGCGAACCGAGGCGGTAGCAGCAGCGAATTACGCGCTCGACACGGTGTTGAATCAGCCCTACACCACCTGGGATCCGTACAAGGCCGCAGGCACGACCGCCTACGTCAATCTCGGCACGAGCAAGAAAGCCGACAGCACCAACGATTCGACGAAGGTCACGGTCAGGAACCTCGAGTGCAAACGTGCCCGCGTGCTCAAGAATGCGGAACTCATCCACCAAAATTCCACCGGTGTCTACTACGTGACCGCGATGGACGCCTCCTGCTTCGGAGCTCCCCCCTCCCCCGGCCTGACGATCGTCGATCCGTCGAAGGTAGGCTCACCCTCCGACGATTCGCTTTGTGCGACCGTGTTGTACGACATGCAGGCGCAAGCGAACGATCCGAAGCTGCTGAACGCCGCGCCGGTTGTCCAGCAGGGCGTCGAGGTTCGCACGGACATCACGGCGCTCTCCGGCAGCTGCTCTTGATCGCGATATAGCCAAAAAAAAAGGTCACCGATGAATTCCCTCGCCTTCCGACTTGTCCTTGCGATCCTCGCCGCCCTCGTGCTGCATTCGCGGGCTGCTGCCGAAGACATCGACCTGTATGCGGGCGGCGGGAGCGCGTCAGCGCCCAATGTTCTCTTCTATCTCGACAACAGCTCGAACTGGTCGAATAACGCCCAAGCATGGGCGTACTCCGATGTCCTCGCGAAATGCAGCAACTACAGCGGCTCGGCGAAGACGACCTGCCAGAGTTATGTTTACCAAGTCTTCTGCAGCTCAACGGCAGCTTGCAGCGGGAATCCGAAACTGGTGCAAGGGCAGGTAGAAGTTCGTGCACTGAAACTCGTGCTCAACCAACTCGTGTGCAGCCCGCCAACCGGAACCGCCGCACTGGACATCAATGCCGGCCTGATGATGTTCAACACCGCCAGCGGCTCGGTAGACGGCCCCAGTGTCATGCCAGGCTATATCCGGCACGAGGTCAAGCCGCTGAGTTCGCAGTGCGCGGACACCAACGTGGACACCTCGATCATTGCCGATCTGACCAACATCGATACCAAGATCACGACACCGGATTTCAAAGGTGCCTCCTCGGCCGAATACGGCGCCGGCCTCTATGAAGCCTTCAAGTACTTCGGCGGCTGGTCGCGGCCGAACCTTGTCGTTTCCGGCTCCGGCGGTACGGCCGGCTCGCCGATGGGCGCAACGGGCTTCGGTCCCACGCGCTACAGCACGGCGATCAGCCTGGAGGACCCCAATGCCTTCACAACCGCTTCGAAAACGACTTACAAGAGCCCGATCACCAGCGCGAACAGCTGCGGCAAGAACTTCATCATCCTGATCGGCAATACGTGGCCGAATCAGGAATACGGAACCAATACGAATGCCTCGCCGTATCCCACGAATACCCTGATGTCGCGGCTCAGCCACGACCCGGGCTCGCAGATCTACCCGGTGCCTTTGCCCAACAGTCAGAAGTCCGACGTCCGCTTCGCCGACGAGTGGACCAAATTCCTCTACAGCACCGACGTGAGCTCGATCGACGGCCAGCAGAACGTCCAGACCTTCACGATCGACGTCTATAACGCCTCGCAGGACGCCAAGCAGGCGAAGCTGCTTCAGACCATGGCGGCGGTCGGCAGAGGCCATGCGCCCGACGACTACGCCGGCGGCTACTATTCCGTGGGCGGCGACCTGCTGGCGCTGATCAACGCGCTGAAGGAAACCCTGACGCAGATCGCGTCGGTCAACAGCGTGTTTGCGTCCGCCTCGCTGCCGGTGAGTGTGAATGCCCAGGGCACCTTCCTGAACCAGGTGTTCATGGGCGTTTTCCGGCCGCAGGAAAACGGCTATCAGCGCTGGGTCGGCAACATGAAGCAGTACCAGTTCGCGCTCAGTGGCAACTCGCTCTTCCTCGCCGACTCCACTGGCGCGGCAGCCGTCGACACGTCAAGCGGCTTCATCCTGAATTGCGCGAAGAGCTACTGGACGGCCGACAGCGGCACGTATTGGCAGAGCGTGACCGGCACTGCGTCGAGTTGCGGAAACGAGACTTACGCTGCTTTGAGCAAGTACTCCGATTCGCCCGACGGTCCGCTCGTCGAACGGGGAGGCAGCGGTCAGCAGCTGCGCAATCTCGGGTATGCCGCCCGCAACATCCGGACCTGCACAGACAACACCTGCAGTTCCGTGGTCGACTTCAACACGACGAACGTGACGATCCCGAGCCCGAGCGCGGGCCTGAGCAAGGGCACCACCAGCGCGACCTTGGTCAACTGGGCACGGGGCCAGAATGTCGGCGACGGCAACAGCACCTTCAATCCGACCACCGGCAATCTGGTCACCACGACTTACTCGACGACGGACCCGAGCACGGGCGCGGTGACACCGGGGCCCACCACTCGGCCGACGGTGCACGGCGAAGTGGTTCATTCGCGGCCCCTCGCGGTCAACTACGGCTCGGGCAGCACGAACGACGTCGTGGTGTTTTATGGTGCCGGCGACGGCATGTTGCACGCGGTCAGCGGCAATCAGACCGGCTCCGGCGCCGGCAACGAACTCTGGGCCTTCATTGCTCCGGAACACTGGAACAGCACCGACAGCACGGGCTCCTGGAATCTGCTGGATCGGGTGTATTCGAACTATCCGGTGATCAGTTTTCCCGGCGTGACGGTCACCGGCGCCGCGCCAAAGACCTACTTCTTCGACGGTTCCATCGGCGGGTACCAGGAAGTGAGCAGCGGCGCACTGAGCAAGCTGTGGATCTATCCGACCATGCGCCGCGGCGGGCGTGCGATCTATGCGTTCGATGCAACGAACAAGCCCGGCACCGGCGGCAATCAACCGACGCTGATGTGGAAGTTCAGCAGCACCGACCACAGCAGCCTGGGCCAGACCTGGTCCACGCCGGTCGCCATGCGCGTGAAGATCGGAACGGCAACCACGACGCTGGTCGCCTTCGGTGCCGGCTACGACAACTGTGAGGACGGCGCCGCCAACGCCTGCGACAGCGTCACGCAAGGGCGCGGTATTTTCGTGATGGACGCAGCAACCGGCAGCGCGGCCAACTATCGATTCTTCGATCCGGGTTCGACGGCAGGCCGCTTCGTCGCCGACATGACGGCGGTCGACGCCAACAATGACGGCATCATCGACCTGCTGTACGCGGTGGACACGCGCGGCAATATTTGGCGCATCAACACCACCGACCCGAACAGCGGCTTCGCGAGCTACAGCAGCGTCGCGAACTGGCCGATCAACAAGATCGCGACGGCGAGCGACTGGACCACGGCCTCGGAACAGCGCAAGTTCATGTACGCACCGAGTGTCGTCATGCTCGGCACGCAGGCCACCGTTCTGGTCGGCACGGGCGACCGGGAAAAGCCCCTGGCCTCGGGCAGCGCCGCATCGGTCAACAACCGCTTCTACGGGCTTCGTGACGACATCACCAAGACGGGCGCGACGGTGGCAACCACCCCCACCGTCGTGAACGGCGCCGGGGCCGATGCATCGCTGGCCAGCGCCAATCAATTGACGAACGTGACCAGCGTCACCACGCCTGTCGACCCGACGACCTTGGCGCCGAATGGTTGGTACATGAATCTATCCACCACAAGCACGCCGTTCGAGCAAGTCGTCACCACACCGCTGACCATCGGCGGCCAAACCTACTTCAGCACGTTCCAGGCCAGATCGAGCACCGACACGACCCGGTGTTCGATGGGTACCGGGCGGGCATACAAGGTGGATTTCCAGACGGGGGTGATCTCGCCGAACTCGTTGGGGCTTTACGCACCGGACACGTTCAGTTCTCAGGGCATTCCGCCCTCGCCCGTCGGCGGATTAGTTTCCATCGATGGAAAGACCGTGCCATTCTGCATTGGATGCTCAGGTCCAACCGTGTTGTCTCCGAACAAGATCGTTCCAAAAGTCAAACCTGATCGCAAGCCGGTCTATCGCAGCCAGAAGATCGACAGCTGACCTACTCGACTCCGATCACGACCGGTGCCAGGGCGCCTCGTTTTCAGGGGCCGTCCGGACGCACCGGCGAGATCGCCGCGTCGACGATGGTCTGGGCCTCGGCGAGGATCCGCTCCAGGTGCTCGGCGCCGCGGAAACTCTCGCCGTAGATCTTGTAGATCTCCTCGGTGCCCGAAGGCCGGGCCGCGAACCAGCCGTTCGGGGCGATCACCTTGATGCCGCCGATCGCGCCGCCGTTGCCTGGCGCGTGGCTCAGCACGCTCACGATCGGTTCGCCGGCCAGTTCGGTGGCGCGCAACTGCTGCGGGCTTAGCGCCGCCAATTGCTTCTTCTGCTGCAGGCTCGCCGGTGCGTCGATGCGGCTGGCCACCGGGTTGCCGAATTCGTTCGCCAGCTCGGTGTAGAGCGCGCCCGGGTCGCGGCCGGTGCGGGCCGTGATCTCGCCCGCCAGCAGCGCGGCGGTGATGCCGTCCTTGTCGGTGGTCCAGACCGAGCCGTCCCGGCGCAGGAAGGTGGCGCCGGCGCTTTCCTCGCCGACGAAGCCGAGCGAGGCATCGAGCAGCCCGTCGGCGAACCACTTGAAGCCAACCGGCACTTCGTAGAGCCGGCGCCCGAGCCGCTGCGCAAGGGCGTCGATCAGCCGTGTCGAGACCACGGTCTTGCCCACGGCCGCATCGGCGCTCCACTGCGGACGGTGCCGGAACAGGTAGTCGATCGCGACCGACAGGTAGTGATTGGGCTGCAGCAGCCCGGCGCCGCGGGTGACGATGCCGTGGCGGTCGTGGTCGGTGTCGCAGGCGAAGCCGACGTCGAAGCGGTCCCGGATGTCGAGCAGCCGCTGCATCGCATAGGTCGACGACGGGTCCATGCGGATCTGGCCGTCCCAGTCGAGCGTCATGAAGCCGAAGCGCGGGTCGACCACCTCGCTGACCACGCTGAGGTCGATCCGGTAGCGCTCGGCGATGGCGCCCCAGTAGTGCACGCCGGCGCCGCCGAGCGGGTCGACCCCCATCCGCACGCCGGCTTCGCGGATCAGGTCCATGTCGACCGCGTTGCCAAGGTCGCCCACGTAGGCCGCCAGAAAATCGTGGCGGTGCGTGGTGGCCGCCTTCAGGGCCTTGTCGTGCGGCATCCGGCGGACGCCCTCGAGCCCTTTCTCGATGTAGCGGTTGGCCGCGTCCTGCACCGGCCCCGTGACGTCCTGGCCGGCCGGCCCGCCATTGGGCGGGTTGTACTTGAAGCCGCCATCGCGCGGCGGATTGTGCGAGGGCGTCACCACGATGCCATCGGCCAGCCCGCTGCTGCGGCCGCGGTTGTAGCCCAGGATGGCGTGCGACAGCGCCGGGGTCGGCGTGTATTCGTCGCCCGTGGCGAGCATCACCTCGACGCCGTTGGCCGCCAGCACCCCGAGCGCGCTGGCCGCCGCGGGCGCCGACAGCGCATGCGTGTCGATGCCGAGGTAGAGCGGGCCGTCGATGCCCTGCGCCCGGCGGTGGTCGCAGATCGCCTGGGTGACCGCCAGCACGTGCCATTCGTTGAAGGATCGCTCGAAGGCGCAGCCGCGATGACCCGAGGTGCCGAAGGCGACGCGTTCGCCCGCGACCGTCGGGTCGGGACGCTCGGCGTGGTAGGCGGCGAGCAGCGCGTCGACGTCGACGAGGGTATCCAGCGGGRCCGGCTGGCCGGCGAGGGGACTGAGTCGTGAGGCCATGGGGGGACTCCTGTTCAAGCGGGGGGTGCCGTCATGCACCGGCGAAATCCTAGAGCAAGTCGCTCGGAACGAACCATGAAAACAGCAGCAGCTTGACCCGCACCAGCACGTTGGCATCCGGCTCGTCGTCGTACACCACGTCCTCGCCGTCGGTGCTGACCCACTGAATCTGGTCCGTGCCGGGCTTCAGCCGCAGTCGGTAGGCGCTTTCGACATTGTCGACCTGGAAGGCGTCCAGCAGGCGGTGGGCGACCTCGAAGCTCTGCAGGCGCACGCCCATCTCGGTGTTGATGTGGGCCGAGCGGGGATCGAAATTGAGCGAGCCGATCAACGCCCATTCGCGGTCGATCAGCGTCAGCTTGGCATGCAGCCGGCCACGCGACTGGCGGAACACCTTGCGCAGGTTCAGGCTGCGCCTGATCTGCTCCGAGCTGACTTCGTAGAGCCGCACGCCCAGCCGCAGCAGTTCGACGCGGTACTTGTTGTAGTTGATGTTGACCAGCGGCTCGTCGGTATCCGCCAGCGAATTGGTCGCGACGCTGATCTGGACATCGCGCGCGCGCAGCTGCGCGATCCGCGCCATGCCTTCCTCGCCGGGCAGGAAGTAGGGCGAGACGATGTCGACGCTGAAGCGCGCCATGCTCAGCACCACGCGCATCCGCTCGGCCACCGTCGGCGGCCGGCGTTCGCGAGCCTCGTCGTCCTCGGTGCGCAGTGCCTTGTTGGGCGAGTCCGCGACCGCGTTGGCCCGCGCCGGAATCATCTCGAGCCGGCCCTGGGCGATCAGGGTGCCGAGCGGCGGCTCGCCGAACATGTCGGTCTCGGGTGGGGCCGGCGGCAACGGCGCCTGCTCGAGCGAGGTCCGCCGGTCGAATTCCGCCTGCAGATCCGCCGTTGAAGCGAGGGTCGGGACGATGGCGTGCAGCGGGTAGGCCACCTCGCTGTTCCAGTAATTGTCGAAGATGGTCTCGAGCTCGGTCACGACCGGGCCGGCCAGCAGCATGTCGAGGTCGATGAAGTTGGCGCCGTCGCTGCGCAGGAAGTACTCGTCCGCCAGGTTGCGCCCGCCGGCGATCGCGAACGCGCCGTCGGCGACCAACAGCTTGTTGTGCATCCGGTGGTTGAGGCGCCGGAAATCGGTCGCAAAGCTCATCCAGCGGGTGGCGGAATGGTCGCGGCCGGCCACGAAGGGGTTGAACAGCCGGACTTCCACGTTCGGCCAGGACGCCAGGCCGAGCAGCAGCGGGTCCAGTCCGGTCGTATAGAAGTCGTCCAGCAGCAGGCGCACGCGCACGCCACGCCGGGCGGCGTCGCGCAACTCGCGCAGGATCAGCTTGCCGGTCTTGTCGTTGGCCAGCAGGTAGTACTGCAGGTCGAGCGAGGACTGCGCGCGCCGGATCAATTCCAGCCGCGCGTTCAGCGCGAATGCCGCCTGCGCCAGCACGCGCGCACCCGAGAGGGTGTCGGACGGCGCGTTGAAAGGGGCCGCCAGCCGGCCGAGTTCGGTGGCCGACGAGGGCGGGATGGCCGGAACGTAGTGCGTTGCCGGAACGGCCGGCAGTCCGGCGCAGGCCGAGAGCAGGCAGGCGAGGGCGAGAACCAGGCAGCGGAGCATGAGCGGGGCCGCGCGGCGACCGGATGGACTGAGCGCGGATCGTAGCCGGGTCGCGCGGAACAGGCTGGCCTGCGGGCAGCGGCCCCTTGTGGCATCGGCGCGCCATAGGGTGTTGCCCTTCGCCGATTGCGCCGCCGCGCACCGCAGAATCGCGGCGATGAAATTCTCCGTCGTCGCTGTAGCTGTCGCCTGCCTGCTGCTCGCAGCCTCGTCTGCGGCCCAGGCCCAGGAAGCCGGCGGCGCACCCATGCTGGGCGAGATCACCGTCTCGACGCCGGCCGGGCCGACGCCGCTGTTCGACGTCGCCGGTTCGGTCGACCGGGTGGAAGGCGTGGACATGCGCGACAGCAGGCTCGGCGTGAACCTGTCGGAAAGCCTGAGCGGCGTGCCTGGGCTGCAGATCCAGAACCGAAACAACTACGCGCAGGACCTGCAGATCTCGATCCGCGGCTTCGGCGCCCGCTCCACCTTCGGCGTGCGCGGCGTGCGCCTGTACGTCGACGGCATTCCGGCCACGCTGCCCGACGGCCAGGGGCAGACCTCCAACATCGACATCGGCTCGGTCGACCACGTCGAGGTGCTGCGCGGTCCCTTTTCGGCGCTCTACGGCAACTCCTCGGGCGGCGTGGTGCAGTCCTTCACCGAGACCGGCGAGGGGCCGCCCAAGCTGGGCTTCTCGCTGGCCGCGGCCAGCTTCGGCACCACCCGCACCGGCGTCATCGCCAGCGGCTCTTCCGGCGCGGTCGACTACCTGCTGAGTGCCGGCCGCTTCGAGACCGACGGCTATCGCGACCACAGCGCGGCCGATCGCAGCATCGTCAACGGTAAGATGGGCTTCACGCTCGACGACGGCAGCCGGCTGACGCTGGTCGCCAACAGCGTGCACCTGAATGCGCAGGACCCGCTCGGGCTGACGGCCCAGCAGTACGCGCTGAACCGGCGCAGCGCGGCCGTCGCCACGCAGTTCGACACCCGCAAGAGCGTCGACCAGACGCAGGCCGGGCTGACCTACGAACGCCGCGTCGATGCCGACAACGCGCTGCGCATGATGGTCTACGGCGGCGAGCGCAAGACCTCGCAGTACCAGGCGATTCCGCCCTCGGCGCAGTTGAGCCCGGCCAGCGCCGGCGGCGTGATCGGGCTGGCGCGCGACTTTGGCGGCGTCGACCTGCGCTGGATCTCGCAGCTGCAGCTGGCCGAGCGGCCCTTCGAACTGGTCGCGGGACTCGAATACAACAAGCTGCGCGAGCAGCGCACGGGCTACGAGAACTACCTCGGCACGGTCGCCCGGCCGGTGCTGGGCGTGCAGGGGCGGCTGCGCCGCAACGAGACCAACGAGGTCTACAACCTCGATCCGTACCTGCAGGGCACCTGGCGCCTCGACGAACGCTGGACGCTCGAAGCCGGCGTGCGCCGCAGCACCGTCGACTTCGATTCGCAGGACCACTACATCGTGGGTGCCAACGGCGACGACAGCGGCAGCGCGCGCTATGCCGAGACGCTGCCGGTGACGTCGCTGCGCTACCAGGCGACGCGCGACCTGGCGCTCTACACCTCGGTGGGCCGCGGCTTCGAGACGCCGACGCTGAACGAGCTCTCGTACCGCCCCGACGGGCTGGGCGGACTCAATTTCGCGCTGCAACCGGCCGTCAACGACAGCGTCGAAGTGGGCGCCAAGGCGCGGCTCGTGGGTGGCTTGCTCACGGCGGCGCTGTTCAAGACCCGCACCAGCGACGAGATCGTGACCGCCACCAACGTCGGCGGCCGGGCCACCTTCCAGAACGCCGGACGGACCATGCGCGACGGCTTCGAGCTGGCCTGGCAGCACGAGAGCGAGGCGCACTGGCGCACCCAGTTGGCCTATACCTGGCTCGACGCCCGCTACAGCGACGCCTTCTGCACCACCTTGCCCTGCACCGCGGCCGGCATCGTGCCGGCCGGCAACCGCATCCCGGGCATCGCCCCCCAGGCGTTTTTCGCCTCCTTCGGTTGGGTGCCCCCCCAGGGCTGGCGCGCCGGCACCGAACTGCGCGCGCT
>NZ_JBFUIU010000145.1:0-14997 GCF_056401695.1 Variovorax sp. P4_D9 | reverse complement strand
GGATGAAGCGCGTGATGTAGTCGAGGCGGTTGGTGCACACCGCCGACGACAGGCCGTAGGCCGTGCCGTTGGAGATCCGGATGGCATCCTCGATGTCCTTGAAGCGGATCACGGGCGACACCGGCCCGAAGGTCTCCTGCTTAGCGACCGTCATCTCCGGATCGACCCGATCCAACACCGTCGGCGAATACAGCGCGCCTCGGCGAACGTTGCCGCACATCAGCCTGGCGCCGCCCGCGATGGCCTCGTTGACCACATTCTCGAACTGGATCGCCGCAGCCTCATCGATCACGGTGCCCATGTCGACGGTCTTGTCCATCGGGTCGCCATACTTCAGTGAGCGCGTCTTCTGCACCAGCAGTTCGACGAACCGGTCGGCAACGGCTTCGTGCACCAGCATCCGCTTGATGGCGGTACAGCGTTGGCCGGAGTTCTTGTAGGAGCCATTGGCCGCGAGCGTCGCGGCCTCTTCGATGTCGGCGTCTTCCATCACGATGATGGGGTCGTTGCCACCGAGTTCGAGGATCTGGCGCTTGTAGACGGCTTTGCCCGCAATGTACTTGCCGATGGCGACGCCGCCGGTAAAGGTCACGAGGTCCACATCGGGATGCGTGAGCATCTCGTCGGCGATCACGCGCGGGTCGCCGGTAATGACCGACAGCATCTGCGGCGGCAGCCCCGCCTCGTACAGGATGTCCGCCAGGATGAACGCGGTCAGCGGCGTCTTCTCGCTGGGCTTGAGCACCATGCGATTGTTGGTCGCGATCGAAGGGGCGACCTTGTGGATCACCTGGTTCAGGGGGTGGTTGAACGGCGTGATGGCGGTAATGACGCCCAGCAGGGGCTCACGCATCGTGTAGACCTTGCGGCTCTTGCCGTGATGCGTCAGGTCGCACGAGAACACCTGCCCGTCGTCCACCAGCGCTTGGTTGGCCGCGAACAGAAGCACGTCGGAAGCGCGCCCCACCTCGTACAGCGAGTCCTTGCGGCACAGGCCCGACTCGAGGGTGATGGTGCGCGAAATCTCGTCCAGTCGCGAAGCGATGATTTCGCCGGCACGCATCAGGATCTTGTAGCGTTCGTAGCGCGTGAGCGTCGGCTTGTAGTCGCGCGCGATCCGATAGGCGCGGCGCACGTCTTCGAGCGTTGCCTTCGGCACGGTGGCGATGACCTCGCCGGTGTACGGGTAAGTGACTTCTATCACTTCGTCGCGATAGACGCGCTCACCGGCGATGCGAAGTGCTTCGCAGTGGATGTCGGCTGGCTTCGGCATGGGCTGGCTCATGGGTTTGTCTCCTCTCGGCGCTTATTGGGCGTGGTTCAGCGCAAGGTCGAGGGCGTCGAAGTTGCGCAGCCGCCGGCTGCTTTCGACTCCCGCGACAGGCCGGTTGCAGATCAACGGAACACGCTGCTCGGACACTCCGCCATGCGAGCGCAGCGGCACTTCGAGCGCCGACAGATCGTGCCGGCTGGCCGAAGTGCCGATCACTGTATTGCGTTCGCTGACGACCACGATGTCACCGATTCGATCCGGCGGCAGCTCGAAGCGCTTCGCGGCCTCGGCGCGGGACAGGACGGATTCCATGCCGGGCAGTTCCTTGATTCGTTCGATCCACTGCGCGGCAGTCGCCTCGTCGGGTGCGTAGACGGTGGCGAAGGAGCCCAGCGCGCCGTGGTGGACCACGTAGGGGTCGGTGATCGGAAGAATGACGCGCGCGGCCTCGGCGCCGTACCAGCCGTCGAGCACATCCTGCAGGTAGATGACGTTGGGCTTGCCCTCGGTGTCGTGCTTGTCGTTCATGCCGTGGTCGGCGGTGAGAACGATGGTGGCGCCGAGCGCGTCGAGTTCGGACAGGTAGCCGTCCATCATCGCGTAAAAAGCGTTGGCGGCCGGGCTGCCCGGTGCCGCCTTGTGCTGCACGTAGTCCGTGGTCGAGAGGTACATCAGGTCGGGCCGGCGCGTTTCCATCAGCTTGACGCCGGCGGCGAACACGAACTCGGAGAGCTCCGCGCTATAGACCGAAGGCACGGGCAGGCGCACGAGATCCAGCACGTTGTCGATCCCGTTCTCTTCCTGGGTGGCCTCGTCGGCCTTCTCCGAGGAGAAGCAGATGCCTTTCATGTGATTGCCGAGCAGCTTGCGCAGCTTGTCCTTGGCGGTGACCACCGCCACCTTGGCGCCGCCGTCCGCGAAGGCTGCCAGCACGGTGCCGGCGCGCAGGTACTTGGGGTCGTTCATCATCACTTCCTGGCCGAGCTCACGGTCGAAGAAATAATTTCCGCAGATGCCGTGCACCGCCGGTGGCGCGCCGGTGACGATCGACAGATTGTTCGGGTTGGTGAACGAGGGCACCACGCAGTCGGCCAGCAGGTTGGCGCCGGTCTTCATCATCCTTTCCAGGTATGGCGCAACGCCGGCCGCCACTGCGGCATCGAGGTAGGCCGGCTCGCATCCGTCCACGCAGACCACGACAACGGGCCGCTGCATCCAGCGGTAACTTCTTGCATTGACTTCGATCGACTGAGGATTCACTTCATGCTCCTTGTTGATTGGATGAACTGGACCGGGGCGAGCCGGAATCCGGCCGGCCCATTGCCATGTGCATGCGACCGCGGCTGTCGGACACGTGCTGGCGCAGGGCGCGGCCTGCACGCTCGGGGTCGCCGGATGCAATGGCGTCGACGATGTCGCGGTGCTCGTCGACAGACACGCGAAGACCGCCACCGTCRTCGAGTGCGCGCATGCGGAACAGAAGCAGTTCCTTGATCAGGCGCTTGTACGTCTCGATCAGCTTCTGGCTGCCCGCGGTTTCCAGCAGGACCTCGTGGAATTGCAGGTTCAGTTGCGCGTACTGCTCGACGTCCTGCGCCTTGGCCGCGGAGCGCATGGCCTTGAGCATTCCCTTGAGGCGCTCGATGCCATCCGCCGTGATGGCGCGCGTAACGCGGCGGCCGATGATCTCCTCGAGCGCCTCGCGCAGTTCGTAGATTTCGTCGGCTTCCTCGAAAGAAATCTCACGGACGAAAACGCCGCGGTTCTTTTCGTTGCGCACCAGGCCAGCCTCCTCGAGAGCCCTCAACGCCTCGCGGATCGGGCCGCGGCTGGTATTGAATCGCTGTGCGAGCTCGCTTTCGTTGACGCGACTTCCCACGGCCAGCTCGCCGGTCATGATGAGTCGCTCGATCTCTTCCTGTACCAGCATGGGCAATGAACTGGACTGGAAGAAAGCCAGGGCGGCAGCGGGTTTGCTTGAGTTCATGGGGTTGATTCTCGACCCCAATCTGCCAACTGTCAACAATTTAATATTGACAGTTGCCAGTCGACGACTTACATTGAGTCCACCGAAGCGGCCGAAACCACGCGCTTGGGCCCCCATCAGCAACTACCCACCAGGACGACACGATGAACTCACGCAAAGGCATCCGCCACCTCTGCACGGCGCTCTGCACGATGGCCATGGCCCTCGCCCTCAACGGCGCCTCGGCGCAGCAGAAGACCACCTTGCTCGTCTACACCGCACTCGAAACCGACGCGATGAAGCTCTACAAGGACGGCTTCGAGAAGGCCAATCCGGACATCGACATCCGCTGGGTGCGCGACTCGACCGGCATCGTCACGGCCAAGCTGCTGGCCGAGAAGGCAAACCCGCAGGCGGACGTGGTCGCGGGCCTTGCGGCCAGCAGCCTCGCGCTGCTCGACCAGGAAGGCATGCTCGCGGCCTATGAGCCGAAGGGCTTCAAGGAACTGACCCCCGCGTACTCGGACTCTGCACGGCCGCCTGCATGGGTGGGCATGGACGTGTGGGCTGCAACCATCTGCTTCAACACCGTGGAGGCGCAGAAGCGGGGACTGCCCAAGCCGGAGAGCTGGAAGGACCTGGCCAAGCCGATCTACAAGGGCGCGATCGTGATGCCACATCCCGCATCCAGCGGCACCGGTTACCTCGACGTCGCCGCATGGCTGCAGATGTGGGGCGAGAACGACGGCTGGAAGTACATGGACGCGCTGCATGAAAACATCGCGCAGTACGTGCACTCCGGCTCCAAGCCCTGCAAGCAGGCGGGCGCCGGCGAATTCCCGATCGGCATCTCGTTCGAATTTCGCGCGCACCAGGTCAAGAAGTCCGGCGCCCCGGTCGAACTGATCTTCCCCAAGGAAGGCCTGGGCTGGGACATCGAGGCCACCGCCATCATGAAGAACAGCAAGAAGATCGAGTAGGCCAAGCGCCTGGCCGACTGGATGGCGAGCAAGGAAGCCAATCAGATCACCTCCAATTGGTGGGCCGTGGTGGCCTATCCCGGTGTCGCCAAGAAGCTCGAAGGCATCCCCGAGAACTACGAGAAGCTGCTCTCGAAGAACGACCTGAACTGGTCGGCCAAGAACCGTGACCGCATCCTGACCGAGTGGAGCAAGCGCTACGACGGCAAGTCGGAAGCAAAATCCAACTGATCGGTTCCTCAACTCGCGACGAGATCAAGAAGATGGACATGACTGACACCAGGTTCCTCGCCAGCGAGCCGCAAACCGCCGGCGCACTCGAGGTGATCGGCATCCGCAAGGACTTCGAATCCTTCAGTGCCCTGCGCGACGTGCACCTGCGCGTCAATCCCGGGGAGATGCTCTGCTTCCTGGGCCCCTCGGGGTGCGGCAAGACCACGCTGCTGCGGATCATCGCGGGGCTCGAGACCCAAACGGCCGGACAGATCCTGCAGAACGGCAAGGATGTGTCGTGGTTGCCGGCCGACCAGCGCGACTACGGCATCGTCTTCCAGTCGTACGCGCTGTTTCCCAACCTCACGATCGCCGACAACGTGGCCTACGGCCTGGTCAACGGCAAGGTGAAGAAGGCCGAAGTCAAGGCGCGGGTCGAGGAACTCCTGACGCTGGTCGGCCTGCCCACCTCGGGACGCAAGTACCCGAGCCAACTCTCGGGCGGACAACAGCAGCGCGTGGCGCTGGCTCGCGCGCTGGCGACGCGCCCCGGCTTGCTGTTGCTGGACGAGCCCTTGTCGGCGCTCGATGCGCTGGAACGCATCCGCCTACGTGGCGAGATCCGCCGCTTGCAGCGCCAGGTCGGCATCACGACCATCATGGTGACGCACGACCAGGAAGAGGCCCTGTCGATGGCCGATCGGATCGTCGTCATGAACCACGGCGTGATCGAACAGGTGGGAACGCCGATGGACATCTACGAGCGCCCCGCGACGCCCTTCGTGGCCGATTTCGTGGGCAAGATCAATGTCCTGCAAGGCTACGCGCTGGGCGGCAATCTCTTTCGCGTCGGCGACATGGACCTGCAATGCGATGCCTGTGACAGCGGCTTTGAACCGGGCGAAGCAGTGAACCTGTACCTGCGACCAGAAGACCGCCTGGTCGAGAACCTCGCGCACGACACCCCCAACCGGCTCAGCGCACTCGTCACCAAGGTCGAGTTCCTAGGCGGACTGTGCATTGCCGAAGTGACGGCCGATGCGCTGCATGGCCAGAGCCTGGGCCTGCATTTCTCGCTCAACCAGTTGCATGACCTCGACATTCGCGAAGGCAACCGCATCGACATCGCCTTGCGTGCCAACCGCATTCGCGCCTTCTGCAGCAGGACGGCCAGGCCATGAACGCGATGGCACGCCCCTTCCCTGCGGCCCACATCCAAACCACCCGCACCGGTATGCGCTGGAGCCGCGACGACCTGATTGCGCGCTTGGTGCTGCTCGCCATCATGGCGATGCTGCTCCTGTTCCTGATCGCGCCGCTGGCCACGATCCTCGTGAACGCGGTGCTGGACAAGGACGGCAAGTTCGTCGGGTTGGCGCACTTCATCACCTACTTCAAGACACCCAGCCTGCTGCGCGCCGCCTGGAACTCGATCTGGGTCGCGGCGGTCGTGGTGATGATCTCGGTGCCCACGGCCTTCGTCTGTGCCTATGCGCTCACGCGCACCTGCCTTCCRAACTGGTTCAAGGGCACCTTCAAGCTGGTCGCGTTGATCCCGCTGCTGGCACCCTCGCTGCTGGCGGCCATCTCCTTTGTGCAATGGTTCGGCAATCAGGGCGCGCTCAAGTCGCTGCTGATGGGCGCTTCGATCTACGGCGCGCCGGGCATCATCCTGGCAGAGGTCTACAACACCTTTCCGCACGCGCTGATGATCCTGGTCACCGCGCTGTCGCTCGCCGACGGCCGGCTGTACGAAGCGGCCACGGCATTGCGTACGCCCCCATGGCGCCAGTTCACGACGATCACGCTGCCCTCCTGCAAGTACGGCCTGATCAGCGCCGCCACGGTCGTCTTCACCTATGTGGTGAGCGACTTCGGTGCGCCCAAGGTCATCGGCGGCAACTTCAACGTGCTTTCGGTCGATGTGTTCAAGCAAGTGGTCGGCCAGCACAACTTCTCGATGGGCGCGGTGGTCGGCATGCTGCTGCTTGTACCTTCGATCCTGTCGTTCGTCATCGACTACACGGTACGTCGCAAGCTGAAGGCGCAATTGACCGCGCGCTCGGTCCCGCACCTCCCGAAGCCGCGCCGACTGGCCGATTCACTGCTCGCCGCGGCCTGCGTCATCGTGGGCATCCTGCTGCTCGGCACCATCGGCATGGCCGTCTACACGTCGTTCATCACGCTCTGGCCTTACGACCTCGCGCCGACGCTCAAGCACTACCATTTCGCGCTGATCGAAAGCGACATGGCCGCGGCCTACACCAACAGCCTGATCGTCGCCATCTCGACAGCCATCGGCGGATCGCTGATCGTCTTCGTCGGCGCCTACCTGATCGAGAAGACACGCAACCTGGTCGCGATGAAGCGCGCCATGCACCTGATGGCCGTGCTGTCGATGGCGGTGCCGGGCCTGGTACTGGGCCTGGGCTACGTGATGTTCTTCAACCATCCGGCCAACCCGCTCAACGGGCTCTACCAGACGATGGCCATTCTGATCGTTTCGATGATCGTCCACTACTACACATCGAGCCATCTGACTGCCGTGACGGCACTCAAGCAGATCGACAACGAGTTCGAGGCCGTCTCCGCCTCGCTGAAGGTGCCGCTCTTCAAGACCTTCCTGCGCGTCACCGTGCCGGTGTGCCTTCCGGCGATTCTTGACATCGGACGCTATTTCTTCGTCGTCTCGATGGCCAGCCTGTCGTGCGCGATCTTCTTGTACTCGCCCGACACCATCCTCGCGTCGGTCGCAATCATGCATCTCGACGACGCCGGCGACATTGGACCGGCGGCGGCGCTTGCCAGCCTCATCGTCGTCACATCGATTCTCGTGTGCATCGCCTATTCGCTGTTGACGCGCGTACTGCTCGCCCGGACGCAAGCATGGCGCAACCTGCGCCGCGGCTGAGCACTTTCTGTTCTTCACTGTTTGCCCTTCCCACCTGGAGACAACATGAGCCAAGTTCGTTCACCGATCCTTCTCACGCCCGGCCCGCTGACCACGTCCGACAAGACTCGCGCGGCCATGCTGCGCGACTGGGGGTCGTGGGATTCCGACTTCAACCAGATCACGGCGCGGATCCGCCAGCAGGTGCTGCGCATCGTGCACGGCGAGGCCACGCACGAATGCGTGCCGCTCCAGGGCAGCGGCACCTTCTCGGTGGAGGCCGCCATCGGGACGATCGTGCCACGCGACGGCCACGTGCTGGTGCCGAACAACGGCGCCTATTGCCAGCGCATCGCCAAGATCTGCAAGGTCCTCGGTCGTCGCGTGACCACCATCGACTACACGGAGGACAAGCAGGTCCTGGCCGCCGATGTGGACCTCGCCTTGGCAGCGGATCCTTCGATCACGCATGTGGCGCTGGTCCATTGCGAGACCGGTACGGGCGTGCTCAACCCCCTGCACGACATCGCGCTGGTCGTGGAGAAGCATGGCCGCGGGTTGATCGTCGACGCGATGAGTTCCTTCGGCGCCATCGAGATCGACGCCCGCAAGACGCCCTTCGACGCCGTCGTCGCCGCGTCGGGCAAGTGCCTCGAAGGCGTGCCCGGCATGGGCTTCGTCATCGTCAGGCGCAGCACGCTGGAAAAGTGCGAGGGCAACAGCCATTCTCTTGCGATGGATCTCTACGACCAGTGGGTGTACATGGGCAAGACGACGCAATGGCGCTTCACGCCACCCACCCACGTCGTTGCTGCGCTGGACGAGGCGATCACCCAATATGTCGAGGAAGGCGGGCTCGAAGCGCGCGGTGGGCGCTACGAGCGCAATTGCAAGGCCTTGATCGCCGGGCTGGGAGCGCTGGGATTCCGCACCTACCTTGACCCTGCCATCCAAGCACCGATCATCGTCACCTTCCATGCGCCCGATGACCCGAAGTACGACTTCAAGACCTTCTATCAGGAAGTCAAGAAGCGGGGCTACATCCTCTACCCCGGCAAGCTGACCCAAGTCGAAACTTTCCGCGTCGGCTGCATGGGCCACTTCGGTGATGCCGGAATACCGGGCGCGGTTGCAGCCGTGGCGGACACGCTCAAGGCCATGGGGATCGGCCAGGTCGTTGACGCTGCCGCCGCGGCGGCCTGAGCGAGAAGGTCGCGATCAGGCACTTCAGGGCCACCTCTGGCGGCAAGGAAGCGGAGGGGAGGCATGGACTTCTCATCTTCAGCGATCGCCTTTCGGGGCCCTTCCTTTCGCGCGATGGTCGCCGCAGCGGCCACCGCCCTGGCCGCGCTGCTTACCGGCTGCGCCGGCCTGCCGCCGATGCAGGACCGGCCCGAGACCTACGCGCTCGAACCTGCCGCCGACACGCTGCTCGGCCGCGCGGTCGTTCCGCCGGCCAGGCAGCATCCGGGTAAGAGCGGTGTCGTCGCCATCGACGACGGACGCGTTGCGTTCGCCGCCCGCATCCTGCTGGCTCGAAGCGCGGCGCGGTCGATCGACATCCAGACCTTCATCTGGCACGGCGATGCCACCGGCACCCTGCTGTTCGAAGTGGTCATACGTGCGGCCGAACGCGGGGTGCGGGTGCGGCTCCTGCTCGACGACGCCAACACCGCGGGACTGGATCCGACGCTGGCGCTGCTCGCAGCGCAACCGAATATCGAGCTGCGGCTCTACAACCCGTTCGTCGACCGCGGCTCGCGCGCGATGGGGTTCCTGACGGACTTCACCGCCTGAACCACCGTATGCATAACAAGTCCTTCACCGTCGACAACCTGATCGCGGTGGTGGGCCGCAACATCGACGACGAATACTTCGAGGCCGGCACCGGACTCGTGGACCTCGACGTCATCGCGATCGGCGACGCGGTGAAGTCGGTGTCCGCGGAATTCGACCTGTTCTGGAACAGCCCCTCCGCCCCTCCCGCGAAGATGATCCTGGCCGGTGCCACGCCCGAGGCGATCGCGAACACCCAGGTGGTCAAGAATCTCGTCGCCGGCACTTCGCATCTGGAATGGACGACCGCCAAGGTCGTCAACGACGACCCCGAAAAAACCTTGAGCCCGAGCGAGYGCTCGGACCTTCAGTTGCTACCGAGGCTTCAGGCGGCGTTTGGCAGCCCGGTCAAGTCGCTGGACCTGAGCTCGCCTTACTTCGTGCCGGGCGAGGCGGGGACCGAGGCCCTGATCGCCCTGGCGCAAAGGGGTGTTCGGGTGCGCATCCCGTGAAATTCCTCCTTCCCTCTCAAGGGGAAGCGAGGCGACAGAAAGCCTTGCTGGCATTCGTAGGCACGGAACGAATCAGCCAAATCGCAGAACGCCACCTCGATATCCGAGACGTCGATCCGTTTCCGACTCTGGAGGCTCTTCGTCGGCGACTGGCACGCGAGGCTGTCTGCAGCGACCGTTTTGCGTTTGACCGACTTGGAGATCCTTGAGGAATGCGCGAGCGCGCGAGCAGACTTTAGCCATTTTTTGGGCTCCCTAGAGATTGCAGTTTGTTAAAACCGCCGCTCCCGAGGCCTGGCTTCAGGACGACCTCCCGCTGAATGTGCCCCTCGCTCATGGACCGATGAGCGCATCGTCATCAACACCGTGCTGGCCCTGGATTGATTTGCCTCAATTGCGCAAGCGGTCGCTCCAAGCATGCTGTGCCTCTATCCACCCTCGTTTCGTCGAACCCTATCCGAGAGGACGTCATGGACAGTTTCATGGTCAGCCACGAGAGATCGGTCCGAAAGGGCGGCCGGCGTCCTGTTCGTCCGGCAAGGACTTCGGCACGCGGGCGGGTCGCGGCGATGCGCGTGGCACGGGCCCTGGCCTGCGCCGCAATGCTGGTCCTGGCGGGATGCGCCTACTATGGCTACCCCGTACCGGGCGTGGTGCCGGCCAACTTCGACCGCTCCTTTGCCGCCGCGGCCGGCGCGATGCGCGACCAGGGCCTGGCGATCGCGGTCGAGGACCGCGGCAGCGGCACCATCGTCGGCCGGCTCGGGACAGGCACCGTGACAGCCACGGTCCGCCAGCAGGCCGACGGCAGTGTGCGTGTGCAGTTCGACGCCATGGGCGCGAACGATCCGGCGCTGATCGACCGCGTTTCGCGCAGCTACGACGCCCACATGGGACGCTGACCGGACTTCAGATCGAAGCCTTCTTCCCCGCGGCTTCAGCGCGATCACCCGCGTGTGTCAACGACTGCCGTACTGGATCACGTCGATGGTGTGCTCTGCGCAGCGAAATAAAGGAGGAGGCCGCAGGCCGAGGGACATTCGTGGAGCAGAGTACGCCGTCGGCGTGAGCCCGCCCCCACTCCCCCAGGCCACAGCGAATCGAATAGCTCGGCTTCATTCAGTCGACGGTGATTCGGGCGGCCTTGATCACGCGCTCCCAGCGCTTGATCTCGCTGGCGATCAGCTGGCCGAAAGCCTGGGGCGTCGAGGGCGTGGCTTCGGCTCCGTCCGCGGCCAGGCGGGTTCGGACTTCGGCCGAATCCAGCGATCGGTTGATCTGCTGGTTCAGCATCGAGCCGATTTCGGCCGACGTGCCGGCCGGCGCGACCACGCCATACCACTGGTCGGCCTCGAAGCCCTTGGTGCCGGCCACCCCGCTCTCGGCCACGGTCGGTACATCCGGCAGCAGCGCGATGCGGCGCGGACTGGAGACCGCCAGCGCCCGCATCGTTCCGGCCTTGATGTGCGGCAGCAGCGCCGGGGCGCCGGTGAAGAGCAGCTGCAACTGGCCGGCCAGCAGGTCGTTGATCGAGGGTGCGGTGCCTCGATAGGGAATGTGCAGGAAGGAGGTCCCGGTCTGCAGCTTGAGGTACTCCATCGTGATGTGCGCGGCACTGCCGTTGCCGCCCGAGCCGTAGGCCAGTTGGCCGGGTCGCGCCTTCGCCAGGGCGACCAGTTCGGCCAGCGTGCGGGCCGGCACCGACGCGTGCACCACCAGCACGTTCGGCACGCGGGCCACCCAGGCCACGGGCGCGAAGCTGCGCAGCGGTCGTAGCCGAGCTTGGGATAGAGCGAGGGATTGATGGCCAGCGTGCCGACATGCCCCATGAGCAGGGTGTAGCCATCGGCGGGCGACCGCGCGACCTTCTCGGCGCCGACCGATCCGCCGGCTCCGGGGACGTTCTCGATCACGACCGCCTGGTTCCATGCGCGGCGAGCTCCTGCCCAATGGCACGGCCCAGCACGTCCGAGGAACCACCGGGCGTGAAGGGCACGATGAGGTGCGGCGGGCGGGTCGGATAGGCCCGCGCCAGTGCCCTGCCGGCCGCGCCCCACAGTGCGCCGCCGGCAGCCGCGAGGCAGGCCTGTGGGCGGGTGATGCCGAGTGTCATGGTTCTTCTTGGGTCTGGCCGCCGGGGCGCCTTCAGTCGGGCTTGATGTTGGCTTCGCGGATCAGCTTGCCGTAGCGCGCCGCGTCGCTCTTGAGCAGCTTGTCGAACTGTTCGATCGGTCCGGGCAGCGGGATGCCGCCGGCCGCGGCCAGCTGCTCGCGCACTTCGGGCGACTCGATCGCCTTCTGCACCGCGGCGTGCAACTGGGTCAGCACCGGCTTCGGCAGGCCGGCCGGCGCGACGAAGCCGTACCAGACGCTGGCCTCGAAGCCCGGGTAGCCGGATTCGGCGACGGTCGGCACGCCGGGCAGCACGGCGGAGCGCTCGGCACTCATCACCGCCAGCACGCGCAGCTTGCCGGCCTTGGCCAGCGGCAACGCCTCGAGCGCATTGACCGCCACCACGTCCACATGCCCGCCGAGCACATCGGTGAGCGCCGGCGCACCGCCCTTGTAGGGCACATGGCGCAGCGACAGCCCCGCGGTGTGCTGGAACAGCTCCATCGCCAGGTGCGGCGTCGAGCCGTTGCCCGGCGTCGCCACGGTGATGGAACCCGGCTTCGCCTTCGCGGCCGCCACCAGCTGTTGCAGCGACTTGAACTCGGAGCCCTCGCGTACCGTGAACACCACCGGCACCCGTCCCACCAGCGCCACCGGCGTCAGCTCGCGCTCGAGGTCGTAGGGCGCCGGCTGGAACAGCGAGGGATTGACCGCCAGTGCGTTGGCCGCCAGCAACAGGGTGTAGCCATCGGGTGGGCTGGCGATCAGCGCCTTGACGGCGATGTTGGTGCCGGCGCCGGGCTTGTTCTCGACCACCACGGGCTGGCCGAGGATGGCCGCCATCCGCTGGCCGACCGAACGCGCGATCGCGTCCACGGCGCCGCCGGCGCTGTAGCCCACGATGACCTTCACGGGCTTCGACGGGAAGGCGTCGGCGGCGCCGGCGTGGGGGAGAGCGCCGAGCGCGAGCACGCCCGCGAGGGCGAGGACGTGGCGGCGAGACAGAGTTGTGGTCATGTTGGGCTCCGTATTGAAAGGGGTGCCGGGGCGCTCCGCATCGCCCCGGCGCGCAGGGTCTCAGGCCCCCTGCATCGGCTCCTCGAAATTTGCCAGCAGCCGGGCCCGGCCGGCATGCACGTGGCGCTCCGCGGCGGCCCGGGCGCGGGCCTTGTTTGATGCGACGATGGCCTCGTAGATCGCACGATGCTCGGCGTTCGATCGCCGCATGTTCCCCGGCACGTTGAAGTACTTCCGCCGCACAAGATGCAGTTCCTTGACGTAGTCGTCGTAGGCTTGGTGGGCGCGCCGGTTGTTCGAGATCTCGAGGATCAGCGAGTGGAACTGCAGGTTCAGCTCGTAGTAGAGCGTGCCGTCCTCCGCTTCGCAGGCGGCGTCCATCGCGTCGAGCAGCTCCTCCATCCGCTTGCGGTGCTCCTCGGTGCAGTGCTCGCAGGCACGGTCGGCCGCATAGCCGAACACCAGCGCGCGCAGCTCGTAGATCTCGATCATCTCGCGCAGCGACAGCTGCCGCACGTAGACGCCGCGGTTGGCGACCGCCGTGACCAGGCCCTGGCCCGCCAACACCTTGATCGCCTCGCGGATCGGGCCGCGGCTGGTGCCCATGCGCAAGGCCAGCGCCGCTTCGTTGAGCCGCTCGCCGGGCTTGAACTCGCCGCTGTAGATGAGCTGCTTGAGTTCGCTCACGATGGCATGCGAAAGCCCGGCGCTGCGGGGACTGGAAGAGAGGGTYGACATGGACAAATCCTACCTGCAGACGAATCCGCTCCCGAACCGGGCCGCCCATCGCGAACCCGGTCAGTCGACTTTTACATTGGCGCTCTTGACCAGCTTGACCCAGAACTTGCCGTCCTCGGCCAGGAATGTGTCGAACTGCTCGGGCGACGAAGACAGCGACACCTCGGTGCCGTCGCGTGCCAGCGATGCCTTGACCGAGGGCTGCTGCATCGCGGCGGTCGTGGCATCGAAGATCTTGTTGACGATCGCGGGCGGCGTGCCGGCCGGCACGAACATGCCGTACCAGAATTCGAGGTTGTAGTCGGGCAGGCCCGCCTCCTTCATGCCCGGCAGCCCGGGCACCAGCGGCGAGCGCTCGCCGGTGCTGACGGCCAGCGCTCGCAACCGGCCGCCGCTCGCCATCGGCAACACCGATGGCGAGGTGCCGAAGGTCAGCTGGGTGTCGCCCGCCATCACCGACTGGATCGCCAGGCTGCCGCCCCGGTACGGGATGTGCGTCATCTCGACGCCGGTCACCTGGCTGAACAGCGCCGCGCCGAGGTGAGGCGCCGAACCGTTGCCCGAGGTCGAGTAGTTGAGCTTGCCGGGGTCCTTCTTCGCCGCCGCGATCAGGTCGGCGATCGACTGGATGCCGGTGGCCGGATTCACCGCCAGCACCAGGGKCGAGGTCGTCATCTTGGTGACCGCCGTGAGGTCGCGCGCCGAATAGGACAGCTTGGCATTGAGCGCCGGGTTTACCGAGATGCTGCTCGGGCTGGCGATCAGCAACGTGTAGCCATCGGGCGGCGACTTGGCTACCAAGTCGGCCGCGATGCTCGAGCCGTTGCCCGGCTTGTTGTCGACCAGCACCGGCTGGCCGAGCGCCCTGCCCAGCGCATCGCTCATGGCGCGCGCCACGTAGTCGGCGGCGCCTCCGGGCGCGAAGCCGATCACCAGCCGGATCGGCTTGTTCGGATAGTCGCCGGGCTGGGCCGGGGCCGCGCTGCCGAAGGCGCACAGGGCGATGGCCAGGGCCAGGGTTCTCGTCTTCATGGGCTTGTCTCCTTCTTTTCTTCTTGGCGATCAGGGTGCGGGGGGCATTCGCAGGACGATCTTCCCGACATGGCCGCCGGCTTCCATGTGCGCCTTGGCGTCCGCCAGCCGCGCGAAGTCGAACACCTGGTCGATCTGCGGCCGGATGGCGCCGGCAGCGATGTGCGGCAGCACCTCGGCGACGAAGCGCGGCACCGCGGCGGCGCGCTGGGCCTTGCTGCGCAGCTTGTTGGAGACACCGAACAGCGTCAGCCGCTTCGCGTGCAGCGCCGCGAGGTCCAGTTCGGCCTGCACCACGCCGTCGACGTAGCCCACGGTGGCGAGCCGGCCCTCGAAGGCCATGGCACGGATGTCCTCCGCGAAGACGGTGCCGCCGACCGTGTTGACGACCAGGTCGGCGCCGTGCTGGCCGGTGGCCTCCAGCACCGCGCCGGCGAAGTCGGCGGCCCGGGTGCGGATCGCGACGTCCAGGCCGAGCGGCCGCAGCA
>NZ_JBFUIU010000144.1:0-15009 GCF_056401695.1 Variovorax sp. P4_D9 | reverse complement strand
GTGGCCGACGTCATCGAACTCACAAAGTCCGGCGACTTCCGCCTGCTCGGCGTCACTGCGGACAAGCGACAGCCGCTGCTGCCGGACGTGCCCACCATGAAGGAGCAAGGCTTCGCGGATTTCGAAGCCGCGTCCTGGAACGCCTACCTGGCTCCCGCCGGCACGCCGCCCGAGGCCGTGGATCGCCTAAACGCGGCTTTCGCGAAAGCGACCRCCGACGCCGGCGTGCAGGAGCGCCTGGGCAAGCTCGGCGTGAGCGTGGTGGCGAAGAACCGTGGGGAATTGGAGAAATTCCTGAAGGACGAGGCCGCGCGCTGGCGCAAGGTCATTCAGGACAATGGCATCAAGGTGGAGAACTAGGGGCTGTTCACACTAAGGGTCGAACGTGTTGCGTTGCTTGGATTGCGAAATAGCGTTGCCCTTGGATGGGCCGCTCGGTATGCGGTGCGGGCTGGGCGCCCCCCACCGCATACCGAGCTTCGAGAGTGTGCAAAAGGCGGTGAGCACCTCCGACGGATCGATCGCTGCACCACAGTCGCAAGCGCGTTGAGATGCAACCCTACCCTGTCCGCGGCGGCGGGCGGTGTGCGTGGGGCCGGCCGTTGAGGCACCGCCGAGCAGCGGAGCGACAAGCGGATCAGGGCCACGCATGTTTGAGCGAAGCGAGTTTGCGTGGACCCCGCTTGTCGTGAGCAGCGCAGGGAAGCCGCGAAGCGGCCGGTGCCGTCGGCCCGGACCCACGCACACCGCCCGCCGCCGTCGCCACGACCTCATGCCATCTCTCTCGTTTGTCGTTAACAGGGCCTAGTCCAGGAGGTGTCTATGCCAGCTTCGCGGGCCGCGGCTTGTCCGCGAGGGTCTGAACGATCTCGATCATGTGGTCGAGCGCAGGCGTCCTGCTGCCCTTCACCCAGCCCAGGATGAACGCGGTGGAGTAGCTGACGTTCTCCAGCGGGATGACGCTCACGCTCTCCGGGTAGACGAAGTCGCGCCCGGTCGGCATCAGGGCGATGCCCATGCCGACGGAGATCAGGTTCAGCTGCGACGTGACCGTGCTCACCTCCTGCACGATCTGCGGTTCGAAGCCGGCCTTCTGGCACAGGGCATGGGGCAGGCCGAAGGCCGGGCTGCGGCTGGAGCCGGGCACCACGATGAACTGTTCGCGGGCGAGTGCTTCCAGCGCGACCGACTTGCGCTGCGCGAGCGGATGGTCGCTGGGCACCGCCACGCCCAGGCCGCAGGTCTGGATGCGGAACCAGTCCAGCATCGTCTCGTCCTGCGCTGGCGCGGCGGTGCTGCGCTGCCTGCGCAGCACCGCCGCGCGCGGGCCGAAGTGCATGAATCCCGCCTGGATCCTGCCGCCGGCGAGCGCCTTCAGCTGCGCGGAACTGGAGGCCTCGACCAGCGACAGCGTCACTTCCGGATAGGTCTGGCGGAACTGCTTGACCGCGACCCGGAACATGGGATGGAGCAGCGTGAGCGAGCCGTAGCCGATGCTCAGCGAACCGCGCTTGCCCTGCCCCACGCGCTTGGCCTCCACGAAGGCGTCGTTGAGGTCGGTGATCGCCACCTGGAGCATGGGCAGCAGGGCCTGCCCGGCCTCGGTGAGCTTCACGCCGTGCGCCATCCGTTCGAACAACGGCGTGTCGAGTTCGCTTTCGAGGTCCGCGATCAGCTTGGAAACAGCCGGACGCGTGACGTGAAGGCGTTCGGCGGCCCGGCCGAAATGCTCTTCTTCGGCCGCAGCGACGAAATAACGCAGGTGTCGAAGCTCCATGGCTGATGTGCAGACCGGTAGTCAGTGTGGCCGTAGCATATCGCCGCGTCCACTTCGATCATGACGGGCCCCCTCCCGCCGTGCCATCGCAACGAGGAACCTCAGCGTGCCTAGAATTCTAGGCCTCAAATTTCTGAACCGGTTTCAGCGCCATAAAGACTAGTTTTCTAGGCGTTAACCTATTATTGCCGGAGTGACTGGCATAAAATCTAGAAATCTAGTCTTTTATGAAACGCGTCAAGGCCGTTACCCCGCCAGCGGATCTGTTCGTGCCGGACATCAAGGCATTCGGCGCATCGATCCGTGCGGCACGCTGCGTCGCGAACATGACGCTCGCCGACGCTGCGCTCCTGCTTGGGGTGGCCCGGCAGACCCTCACCAACCTGGAGACCGCGAAGAGCAGCGTGAGCTTGGACACCGCCCTGCGCGCGGCTCGTGAGTTCGGCGTGTCCATCCTGGCCGTTCCCGGCGGACAACGGGAGGGCGTGCGTCGCGCCTTGTCCAGCATGAAGCCGGACGCCGACCGCAAGAAGGACGGCGAGTCGCCGCGCGGGTGAGCAGACCATGGTGACCTTGGATGTCTGGGCGGGTCACGACCTGGTCGGCGTACTGGGGCATGACCCGCAGGCCAACCGATTCAGCTTCGACTACGCGGCCGGCTGGCGAGACGCCGAAATTGGCTTTCCCCTGAGCCCGCAACTCCCCCTGCAACGACCTGCCGGCGAAACGCCCGAACAGCACAGCGCCCAAGTCCGGCAGTTCTTCGAGAACCTGCTGCCTGAAGGCGAAGCCCTGGACCACGCCGCGCAAGCGGCCGGCACCACGCGTTCGAACCTGGTGGGCTTGCTGATCGCCCTCGGCAAGGAAACCGCGGGAGCGTTGCGGGTCACGCTCACTGACGACAAGGCTGTCGCACCCGCAGCGGCCGGCGCCGACCAGCTTCGCGAGATTACGCCCGCCCAGCTCTCGGAGCGGATTCGCAAGCGGGAGGACCTGCCTTTCTCTGTCTGGGACGGCAAGGTGCGCCTGTCCATCGCGGGCTACCAGGACAAGATCGCGGTCTACGAGCGCGAAGGCAGGTGGTACCTGGTCGAGGGCGGACGGCTCGCCTCCACCGAGATCGTGAAACCGGCGCCAGTGCGCAAGCAGCTGGCGAGTCTGCCGGCCATCGAGCACATGAGCATGCAACTCGCCCGCCGCATCGGCCTCGACGTGGCGACCACGCGGCTCGTTCATGTGCCGGAGCCAGTGCTGCTGGTACACCGGTTCGATCGTGTCGAGGTGCCGGATGAAGTCAGGCGCCTGCACATCGTCGATGGCTGCCAAGCCCTGGGTCTGGCGGTGTCGATGAAGTACGAGCGTGCCTACGGCGATGGAGCGGATGTCGCCCATCTGCGCGAAGGCRTGAGCTTTCCCAAGCTCTTTTCACTGATCGACCAGAGCCCCCTGCCAGCGGTGGACCGGCTCGGCCTGTTGCGGTGGGCGATCTTCCAGGTACTCATCGGCAACACGGATGCGCATGGCAAGAATGTGTCGTTCTTCTGCGATGCGCGCGGGCTTCGGCTCGCACCCGCGTACGACCTCATCTGCATGAAAGCACTCGACGCCGGGTTCGGGGACGCGTACGCCATGGCGTACGGCGACGCCTTCTCGGAAAGCGCGTTGAGCCCCTACGAGTGGGGCCACTTCGCCTACTTGTGCAAGTTGCCGTTCCGACTGGTGGCGAAGGAGCTCGATACCTTGGCCGGCAAGGTACTCGCCGCGATGGACGACCTGGTCGCCGAGATGCTTCAGCAGGCCGTGCCGCCTTCCGTCGCGCAGCGATTCAAAGAGGGGGTCCTGGGCATCTGCGCGCGCCAGCGGATGAACGCCAAGCAGATCGCCCAGGCCAAGCGGAGCGACTACGAGTGAGCGTAGGACGATGTCATGGAGGTCAATGACCGCCGCTCGAGCCCGTGGTCACCAGCGCATCCACCGCGGCGAGGCCGTCGCCCTTCTTCTTCACCATGACCGGGTTGATCTCGAACTCCCGCACCTCGGGACTGGCGAGGAACATGTCGCCGAAGCGGACCGCGGCGCGCGCGAGTGCGTCCACGTCCGCGGCAGGCTTGCCGCGGAAGCCCTGCAGCAGAGTCCACAGCTTGAGCTTTTGCAGCGCGGCGAGCACCTGTTCCTCGGACACGGGCAGGGCCAGGTAGGCCACGTCGCGGTACAACTCGATGGCGACGCCACCCGTGCCGATCGAGATCACCGGACCGAAATCGGCGTTGCGCAGGCAGGAGAGCACCACCTCGACCCCGTCGCCGACCATCTCCTGCACCAGGATGCCGGCCTGCGGCTTGCCCATGCGCCGGCGAAACTGTTCGGCCAGGGCATCGACCTCTTCGGCCGATGCCACACGCAGCTTGACCAGGCCCATCTCGGTCTTGTGCTCCGCCTCTGAGGGCAGCGCCTTGACCACCAGCGGGTAGGACACTCGTGCGCAGGCCTGGCCGGCGCGGTCATCGGGGCCCAGCACAACCCAGTTGGCCGGCGTCACGCCGCTGTCTTCGCAGAACTGCATCATGGCGGACCAGTCGGTCGCGACGGACCGTTGCGCCAGGGGCTCGCGCGCCTGCGCCTTGGGCAGGCGCGCTGCATTGCGGCGCCTGTACAGCAGCGACAAGGCACTCATCGCGGCCGAGGGATCGGCGCAGATGAGCACGCCCGCGTCGCGGAAGTCCTTGCGCATCCCGGGCTCGATGGGCTCGCCGATGATGCTCAGGAACACCGGCACTTCGCGCGCCAGCGCCTTGAACACCGCCGCGTTGGCGACCAGATGGCGGCGCACGGTGGAGGCAAACTGGACGATGACCGCTTCGGTCCGGGAGTCGGCGACGACGGTCTCGCAGGCGTCCTGCAGCATGGTCTGCACGGTGTTGACCTGCCCCGTCAGGTCGATGGGGTTGGTCTTGCGGGCGAACGAGGGCAGGATCGTGTCGAGCTTCTCGACCGTGGAGGATTGGAACTCGGCCATCGTGATGCCGCGCTCGCTGCTGTGGTCGGCCAGCAGGGCGCCGGCGCCGCCCGAGGCGCTCAAGACCGACGCCCCGCCCTTGGGATCCTGGCTGTCGCGCGGATCGCGCATGAAGGCCAGCACTTCGACGGCGTCGATCAGCTCGGCGATGCTGTCGACTTCGATGATGCCCGCCTGTTCGAAGACGGCGGCGTAGACGGCATGGGACGAAGCGATCTTGCCGGTATGCGAGGCGGTCGCATCCTGGCCGACGGCCGATCGGCCGGTCTTCAACGCGACGATCTGCACCCCGCGCTCGCGGGCTCGCTCGGCGATCCTGAGGAGGCGGCTCGCGTTCTCCAGACCTTCGAGGTAGAGCGCCACGACGCGCACATCGTCCTGCTCGATGATCGCGTCGGCGGCATCGAGCACATCCAGGCAGGTCTCGTTGCCCACGCTGACGATATAGGACAAACCCATGCCGGCGTTGTTGAGCGAATTGCCGATGGCGCCCGCCAACGCGCCGCTCTGGCTGAGCACGGCCACGGGGGCGTGTTCGATCTTCTCGATGTTGAGCGCCGCGCCGCTGAAGGTCATGATGGCCTTCTGCCGAACCGACCAGAAGCCGTTGCAGTTGGGCCCGACAACCGCCACGCCATGCGTCTTGGCCGCCTCGGCCAGCTGCCGCGCATTCTCCTGGCCGCCCTCGACCTCCTCGAAGCCGGAACTGAACACCACCGCGTTGCGGATGCCCTTCCGGCCGCACTCGGCAATGACGCCGGCCACGGTGTTTGCCGGTGTGATCACAAGCGCGACGTCGGGCACTTCGGGCAGATCGCCAACGGTCTTGTAGGCCTTCAACCCTTCGATCTCGGCGTGGCTGGGCGTCACCGGGTAGACGGCGCCTTGGAAGCCATGCTTGATGAGGTTCTTCACCAAGGCGTTGCGGGGGGTGCCGGCCTGGGGCGAAGCGCCGACGATGGCAACGCTTCGGGGCTGGAGGAATCTGTAGAAAACGTTTTGGTCAGTCATGTCTGTGTATCTCATTGGCCCTTGAATCGGGGCGTGCGCTTTTCCTTGAAGGCGGCCAGCGCTTCCTGGTGGTCTTCGCTGGTGCGGACGATGGGCATGTTGGAAGCCACGGTGTCCAGTGCCGTGCCCAGGTCCTGGCCCAGGCCCAGCCGAACGACCCGCTTGATGGTCTGCACCGCCAGGGGCGCACCGGCGGCCACCTTGCGCGCAAAGGCGTAGGTGGCTTCCATCAGCTCGGCGTCCGGCAACACCTTGTTGACCAGGCCGATGCGCTCGGCTTCGCGGGCGTCCACCCAGTCGCAGCTCCAGAACAGTTCCAGCGCCTTGGCCGTGCCGACGATGCGCGGCAGCAGCCAGGCGCCACCGGCCCCGGGGATCAGGCCCATCTTGGCGTAGGTCTCGGCAAAGCGTGCGCTCTCGGCGGCGAAGCGGATGTCGCAGGCCAGCGCGATGTCCAGGCCGCCCCCGGTGGCAAAGCCGTTCAACGCCGCGATCACCGGCTTGTCGATCTCCGCCAGCTTGCGCGGCAGCCGCTGGATGCCCTCGACCAAGTGCTTGCGAATGCCGGCCGCGGTCTGCTTTGCGGTGGCGCTAAAGCCTTCCACGTCGCCGCCGGTGGTGAAGGCGCGGCCGGTGCCCGTCATCACGATGGCGCGCACCTCGGGGTTGGTGCGGGCGTCCTCCAGCGAATGCAGCCACTTCTCCAGCATCTCGCCGGTGAAGGCATTGAGCTTCTCCGGCCGGTTGAGCGTGATGGTGGCGACGCCGTCGGCGATGTCGTACTTGAGCAGGTCGGACATGGCGTGTCCTCAGCGTTGCTTGGCCGGGGCGTCCCTGCGGATGTCGCGCAGCCCGGTCTTGCCGTGATGGCGATCGGCGATCTTGTAGCCCAGCGCGTCCTCGGCGATCATGATCTTCTGCACGTTGGCCGAGCCCTCGCCGGTGAAAAACATGTCCGAATAGGCGCGGTAGTACGACACCGGGTACTCCTCGGCCAGGCCGTAGCCGCCGAAGATCTGCACGGCCTTGTCGGCGACCATCTTGGCCGTCTGCGAGGCGTGGTACTTGGCGATGGCGGCGAAGCGGTTGTGCGGCAAGCTGTTGTCCATCAGCATGGCGGCCTTGTAGACGAGCGCCCGGCTGGCCTCGATGGCCACCGCCATCTCGGCAATGTCGGCCTGGATCATCTGGAAGCGGCCGATCGGCTGCCCGCGCAGCTCGCGTTCGTTGGCATAGCGCACGGCCTCCTCGAAGCAGCGGCGCGCCACGCCCAGCGCCTTGGCCGCGACGCCGACGCGGCCCGGCTGCAGCGTGCGCATGATGATCTTGAAGCCCTCGCCTTCCTCGCCCAGCCGGTCTTCCACCGGCACCACGAAATCGTCCAGGAAGACGACGTTGGTCCGCATGGACTTGGACAGCCCCAGGCAGTCGATCGGCGTCGCCTTCCAGCCGGGATGCTCCTTGGGATGCACGATGAAGGCGCTCACGCCCTTCGCGCCGCCGCCGCGGTCGGTGCGCGCCAGCAGCACGCCAACGTCCGTCTCGTTGGCCATCGACGCCCACATCTTCTGGCCGCTGATGCGGTAGACGTCGCCGTCGCGCTTGGCGAAGGTCTTCATGTTGCCCTCGGCGTCGGAGCCGCCGCCCGATTCGGTGAGCGACATCATGCCGATGGTCTTGCCGGCGACCAGGTTGGGGACGTACTTCTCGATCTGCTCCGGCGTGCCGCCGAAGTAGATGGCGCTCGGACAGGTGGAGCCCTGCTGGTTGTTGCAGGAGGAGAAGCGCACGTCGTTGCGCACCATCTCCTCCTGGATCACGGCCGCGGCCAGGTAGCCCATGTTGCTGCCGCCGACGGACTCGGGGAACACGGCGCCGTAGAGGCCGGCCTCGCCGGCCTTGCGCACCAGCTCGCGCGGGAACTCGCGGCGCTGCTCGTAGCCGTCCATCACCGGCTTGATCTCGGTGTCCATGAAGCGGTTGACCATGTCGCGAACCGCCTCGATCTCGGGAGACAGCTCCGGAAACACTGTCGACTCATCCATTGAATTTCTCCTTGTATGTGTGTAGGTATGTGCGGCGGAGGGCTGCGGCTCAGTCGCCGTTGGCAACCGGCTTCGGCACGCTGCCGGCGTTGTGCGGAGCGGCGGCCGCCACGCCCACGAAATCGGGCCGGCGCTTGTCGATGGCGGCGGCCACGCCTTCGCGGAACTCGGGGTTGGACATCGCCAGCACCTGGCCGAAGCCTTCGAAGGCGAACATGTCGTGCAGCGACGTCTCGAAGCTGCGCGCCATCAACGTCTTGGCCATGCCCATCACTTCGGCGGGGCCTTCGGAAAGACGCTGGGCTTCCGCCACGCCGGCAGCGTCGACCTCGTTATCCGCGACGACCTTGGCGACCAGGCCCAGTTCCAGCGCCTCCTGCGGCGACATGGTGGCGCCGCTGAACAGGAAGTTCTTGGCGCGCGCCATGCCGATCAGCCGCGGCAGGTGGTACATCATGCCGATGTCCGGCACCGTGCCCAGGCGGAAGAAGCCGGACATGAATTTCGCGCCCTCGCCTGCGATGACGATGTCGCCGGTCAAGGCCAGGCCCATGCCGCCGCCGACCGCGTGGCCGCGCACGCCCACCACCACCGGCTTGTCCAGGGTGATCAGCGGCATGAGCCAGCGGCTCAGGTGGCGGAAGCGCCGGTGGACGGGCCACGGGTCGCAGGCTGTTTGCAGCATGCGGAAGTCGCCGCCCGAGCAGAAGGTCGGACCTTCGCCGGTGAGGTACACCGCCCTGACGGACCCATCGCTTTCCGCTTCCTCCACCGCCGCGCCCAGCTGCCGGCGCAGGTCCATGGTCAGGGAGTTGCGATTTTCCGGGCTGGCCAGCTTGATCACCAGCACCGCGCCCTCTCTGGACGTCTTGACCAACTGATTGCTCATCTCGATTCCTTTGCACCGCGATCCGCCGCGGCGATAAGCCTTTCATTGCAATCCACGTGCCACGCGGGATTCGAGTGAATTGAGGTGGAAACACAGCTTGCGACGTGAAATTCTGTTCTCTGCGAACACACGCCGTGTTCGCTGAAGACACTCCGGACGGCATGACGCCGACCCGGCGCCGGTCCGGCAGAGATGGGCGTTGCAGTGAACCACGGGGGGAAGGCTGAGGGATACCCACTCGCGCACGGCACGCTGGCACACCGATTGCGGTAAGGCAGGCATCGGAACAGTCATACACGGAGAAAACTGCATGTTCACCAACGACACGCTCAAGGGCCGTGCCGCCCTCATCACCGGCGGCGGTACGGGCCTTGGCCTGGAGATCGCCACCGCCTACGCGCGCCTCGGCGCGTCCGTCATGCTCGTAGGCCGCAACGAGGAGCGGGTCCAGGCCGCCGCCGATGCGCTGAACCGCGAAGGCGGCAAGGCCGCGGCGGCGAAATGCGACGTGCGCAACTACGACGAGGTCAAGGCCGCCGTCGAGGCGACGGTGCAACGCTTCGGCGCGCTCGACATCCTGGTCAACAACGCCGCCGGAAACTTCGTCTGCCCCAGCGCCGAGTTGTCGCCCAATGGCTTCCGGACCGTCATCGACATCGACCTCAATGGCACCTTCTACGGCTGCCATGCAGCGTACCCGCACCTGAAGGCGTCGAAGCACGGCGGCTCCATCATCAGCATCATCACCATGCTGGGCGTCAGCGGCTGGCCGGGCGCCGTGCACGCGGCGGCGGCCAAGGGCGGCATCCTGTCGCTGTCGCGCACGCTGGCGGTCGAATGGGGCGGCGACGGCATTCGCGTCAACACCATCTCTCCGGGGCCGATCGGCGACACCGAAGGGGTGAAGCGCATGTACATCGAGTCCGGCAAGGGCGACCTGGAAGCGAATAAGACGGCGCTCGGCCGCTTCGGCGCGAAGGCCGACATCGCCAACGCCGCGGTCTACCTGGCCTCGGACCTGGCCGGCTACGTCACCGGCGACAACGTGATCGTCGACGGCGGCCGCTGGCTCAAGTACGTGGCGGGCTGATGACCTATCCCCGCATCGGCCTCTTCATCGACGGCCGCTGGATCCATGACCGGCCGCCCTGCCACGAGGTGCGCAATCCCAGCAATGAAAGCGTGCTGGGCCCGGTGCCGGGCGCAAGCCCCGAGGACCTGGAGCAGGCGCTGCAGGCCGCGCAAAAGGGCTTCCTGGTCTGGCGCGACACCCCGCCCCAGGAGCGCGCCCAAATGCTGCGCCGCGCCGCTGCGCTGCTGAAGGAACGGCAGGACGAGATCGGCCGCATCATTACCCTGGAACAGGGCAAGCCCTTCGGCGACGGCCGCGGCGAAGTCGACCGGGCCATCAGCTTCCTGGACTGGGATGCGGCGGAATGCCTGCGCAGCTACGGCAGCGTGATTCCCTCGGGGCCGCAGCAGCAGCGCATGGTGCTGCGCCAGCCGGTCGGGCCGGTGGCGGCCTTCACGCCCTGGAATGTGCCGCTCAGTTCGCCGGCCCGCAAGGTCAGTGCCGCACTGGCAGCCGGCTGCTCGGTGATCCTGAAAGCGGCCGAGGAAACACCCGGCACCGCCTGCGCCTTCGTGCAATGCTTTGCCGATGCCGGCCTGCCGTCCGGCGTGCTGAACCTGGTGTTCGGCGAGCCGGCGAAGATCTCGGCGACGCTGATCGCCTCGCCCGTGATTCGCATGATCACCCTCACTGGCTCGGTGCAAGTCGGCAAGCAGCTGGCGCAACTGGCCGGTGCGGCGATGAAGCCAGCCCTGCTGGAACTGGGCGGCCACGCTCCGGTGCTGATCGGCGAAGGCGTGGACGGCGCCAAGGTGGGCCGCATGGCCGCGGCCGCCAAGATGCGCATGGCCGGCCAGATCTGCGCCTCGCCGACGCGCTTCATCGCTCATCGCAGCGTCTACGAGGATTTCGTTGCAGGCTTCGCGCAGGCGGCAGGCGCACTGAAGGTCGGCGACGGCTTCGCACCCGGCGTGCAGATGGGTCCGTTGGCCAATGTCCGGCGCCTGGCCGCCATTCACGCCCTGGTCGAGGATGCCAAGGCCCGCGGCGCCCGGGTCGCGACGGGCGGCCACCGCATCGGCGACCGCGGCTGCTTCTATGCGCCCACCGTGCTGGCCGACGTGCCGCTCGAAGCCGATGCCATGACGAGCGAGCCCTTCGGGCCGCTGGGCCTGTGCGTGCCGGTCGCGAGCCTCGGCCAAGGCTTGGAGCTGGCCAACGCGCTGTCGGTCGGCCTCTCGGCGTACGCCTTCACCAATTCGCTGCACGATGCCGAGCGCATCGCGCGCGAACTCGAATGCGGCACGCTGAGCCTCAACAGCTTCGCCACCCCGGGCGCCGATGCGCCCTTCGGCGGCGTCAAGGAAAGCGGCATCGGGCGCGAAGGCGGCGCCGGGAGCCTCGATGCCTATCTGGTCGGCAAGACGGTGCTGCAGAGCACGGCGCGGATCTGATGGACCGACCCATTCACGGAAACGGAGCAATACGGTGAGCCAGGATATTCGCAAGGTAGGGATCGTCGGCGCCGGCGCCATGGGGCGCGGCATCGCGCAAGTGTGCGCGACGGCAGGCTGCGACGTGCAGCTGTTCGACATGAACGCGGAAGCCGTGGCACGCGCACTCGATGCAGTGCGGGACGACCTCGCGCAGGGCGTGGCCAAGGGCCGCCTGGCGCAGGAGGACGCCGACGCGACGCTGGCGCGCATCCAGCCGAYCACCGAGCTGGCCCGGCTGGGCGGTTGCGATCTCGTGGTCGAGGCGATCGTCGAGCAGCTCGAACCAAAGCAGCAGTTGTTCCGCAGCCTCGAGGCGATCGTTTCGCGGGAGTGCATCCTCGCAACCAACACCTCGTCGCTCAGCGTGACGGCCATCGCCGCTGCCTGCGCGCAGCCGCAGCGGGTCGCGGGCTGGCACTTTTTCAATCCGGTGCCGCGCATGCGGCTGGTGGAAGTCGTGCAGGCACCTCGCACCTCCGCCCACGTCGTCGAGTCCCTGGTTGCGCTGTCGAAGCGGGTCGGCCATCGGGCGGTGGTGACTTCCGACTCGCCGGGCTTTGTCGTCAACCATGCCGGCCGCGCCTTCGTCACCGAAGGCCTCAAGCTGCTGGCCGAAGGTGCGGCCGAGCACCCGGTGCTGGATGCGATCCTGCGCCATTGCGCGGGCTTCCGGATGGGTCCGTTCGAGCTGCTGGACCTGACCGGCCTGGATGTCTCGGTTCCGGTGATGGAATCCATCCACGCCCAGTACTACGGCGACGACCGGTATCGACCCGTGGCGCTGGCGCGTACGCGCATGGTGGCTGGACTGTTGGGACGCAAGAGCAAGGAAGGCTTCTACCGCTACGAAGGCGGTGCCGCGCAGGGACAGGCGACCCAACCGGCGGTTGCAGCCGATGCCGCGCCGGCCAGCGTCTGGTGGCCGGCCGAAGGCGCATGCGCGCTGCCGGCCGATATCGCCGCGCTGCTGCCAACCGCCCGTCACTGCCCCGACCCGAGCCTGGCCGATTTGATCCTGCTCGCGCCCCTTGGCCGCGATCTCTCCTCCACGGTGGTGGAGATGGGCGTCGACGCAAGCAGGACGCTCGCGGTCGACCCCCTCTTCGGCAGCAAGGCGGGCGTCACGTTGATGACGTCGCCGGCCACGTCCGCCGCGGCCGTGCAAGCCGCCCGGCAGCTGTTCGCAGCCGAAGGCATCACCGCCTTCGTGGTGGCGGACTCCCCCGGCTACGTGGCACCGCGCGTCGTGGCCTGCATCGTCAACCTCGCATGCGAGATGGCGCAGCAGGGCATCGCGTCGCCGGCCGACCTCGATGCCGCGGTTCGGCTCGGCCTGGGCTACCCCTCCGGGCCCTTCGAATGGGGCGACCGCATCGGGGCGAAACGCATCCTCGCGATCCTCCAGGGTCTCTACGACACCTTCGGCGACCCGCGCTACCGGCCTTCGCCCTGGCTAGTGCGCCGCGCTGGTCTCTCACTGCCGTTGTCCGCCCCGGACCGGGCGGTTTGATTGCCACCCACGAGCCGCGCGCGCCGGAACTTCCAACACAACCATCGCCTCCTGGAGGGGCTGACATCATGCAGATTGGCATACCCGCCGAAACGATCGCGGGCGAAACTCGCGTAGCCGTCACTCCGGAAACAGCAAAGAAACTCGTCGCCCAGGGCCACACCCTGCGCATCCAGTCCAACGCCGGCCTCGCCGCCAGCGTCACCGACGCCGCCTACCAGGCCGCCGGCGCGGAAATCACCGATGCCCCCGGCGCCTTCGCCTGCGACATCGTCGTCAAGGTGCGCATCCCCTCCGACACCGAAACCGCGCTCATGAAGTCCGGCACCGTCGTCATCGGCATGCTCAATCCCTTCGACGCCGAGGGCCTGCAGCGCCTGGCCAACGCCGGGTTGACCTCCTTCGCCCTCGAAGCCGCCCCCCGCACCACCCGCGCCCAGAGCATGGACGTGCTCTCTTCCCAGGCCAACATCGCCGGCTACAAGGCCGTCATGATCGCCGCCGACAAGTACCAGCGCTTCTTTCCCATGCTCATGACCGCCGCGGGCACCGTCAAGGCCGCCCGCGTCGTCATCCTCGGCGTCGGCGTTGCCGGCCTGCAGGCCATCGCCACCGCCAAGCGCCTCGGCGCCGTCATCGAAGCCAGCGACGTGCGCCCCGGCGTCAAAGAGCAGATCGAATCCTTGGGCGGCAAATTCATCGAAGTCTCCTACGACACCGACGAAGAGAAGGAGGCGGCCGTTGGCGTCGGCGGCTACGCCAAGCCCATGCCCGCCAGCTGGCTCGCGCGCCAGCAGGTCGAAGTCGCCAAGCGCGTCGCCCTGGCCGACATCGTCATCAGCACCGCCCTCATCCCCGGCCGCGCCGCGCCCACCCTCATCACCGAGGACATGGTCAAGTCCATGAAGCCGGGTTCCGTCATCGTCGACATCGCCGCCGGCAAGGGCCCGAACGGCGTCGGCGGCAACTGCCCGTTGTCCGAGGCCGACAAGACCGTCGTCAAGCACGACGTCACCCTCGTCGGCGAAACCAACCTCGCCGCCCTCGTCGCCGCCGACGCCTCCGCCCTCTACGCGCGCAACGTCATCGACTTCATGAAACTCATCGTCACCAAGGAAGGCGCCCTCAACGTCGACCTCGAAGACGACATCGTCGCCGCCTGCCTCATGAGCAAGGACGGCCAGGTCACCCGCAAGTAGGCCCCAGAGCCACATCCGCACCGTACCTGTACCTACCACCGCGAGGAGAAGAACCCCATGGATCCCGTCTCACACACCGTCATCAACCTGATCATCTTCGTGCTGGCCATCTACGTCGGCTACCACGTCGTGTGGACCGTCACGCCCGCGCTGCACACGCCCCTCATGGCCGTCACCAACGCCATCTCGGCCATCGTCATCGTCGGCKCCATGCTCGCCGCCGCGCTCACCGAGACCGGCCTGGGCAAGACCATGGGCGTGCTGGCCGTCGCGCTGGCGGCAGTCAACGTCTTCGGCGGCTTCCTCGTCACGCGGCGCATGCTGGAGATGTTCAGGAAGAAGGAAAAGAAGGCGCCCGCCGCCAAGGGGACTGCAACATGAGCATGAATGTCGTCACGCTGCTGTACCTCATCGCCAGCATCTGCTTCATCCAGTCCCTCAAGGGCCTGAGCCATCCGACCACCTCGATCCGCGGCAACATGTTCGGCATGGTCGGCATGGCCATTGCCATCCTCACCACCGCCGCCCTCATCGTGCAGCTCTCCGGCGGCAAGGCCGCGGGCATGGCCTGGGTGCTGCTGGGCCTGGTCGTGGGCGGGGGCTACGGCGCCTACCGTGCCAAGACGGTCGAGATGACGCAGATGCCCGAACTGATCGCCTTCTTCCACAGCATGATCGGCCTGGCGGCCGTCTTCATCGCGGTGGCCGCGGTGGTCGAGCCCTGGGCCTTCGGCATCACGCCGCCCCCGGTGGCYGCTGCCGTCGGCGTCAACACGCCCGAAGGGGCGGCCATCATCGACGGCTTCCTGCGCTACGCSATTCCGGCGGGCAACCGGCTGGAACTGTTCCTGGGCGCGGCCATCGGCGCGATCACCTTCAGCGGCTCGGTGATTGCCTTCGGCAAGCTCTCGGGCAAGTACAAGTTCCGCCTGTTCCAGGGCGCGCCGGTGCAGTTCAAGGGCCAGCACATGCTGAACCTGGTGCTGGGCCTCCT
>NZ_JBFUIU010000143.1:0-15052 GCF_056401695.1 Variovorax sp. P4_D9 | reverse complement strand
CTGCCGAAGTCGGGCTACGGAAAGATCGTGAAGAAGGACATCCGGCAGCAACTGGTGGAAAGAGGCGAGGTGGAAGCATGACTCCCGCGGAACAGGTCGTCCCGAGGAACGCCAACGAGCGCACGGTGCYCGCCTTCTATACGACACTCATGCGCAAGGACATGCAGGCTTTCGCCGACCTGTGGGCCGACGACGCGGTGCAGGAAATTCCCTTCGCGCCCGTGATCGAGGGCTTCGAACCGGTCTGGACGGGCAAGGAGAAGATCCTCTCCTACTACAACAAGGCGATCCCGGGCCGTCGCGAACACCAGTTCTGGATCCACGACCTGCACCAGACCGCTGACCCGGACTGCCTGATCGTCGAGGCCAGTGCGCACAGCATCGTCGCCGCCACCGGCAAGATGTATGACCAGCGCTATGTGTTCATCTTCAGGCTGCGCGATGGGAAGATCGTGTTGAATCGCGAGCATGTGAATCCGCTCGCGTTCATGAAGGCTTTTGGCTGACGTTTGTCATGCCAGCGACTTCAGCTCGAACCCTGGCACGCGTGCCTGCTGCCGCGTCACCCGCACCCCCTTGGCCAGCAGCTTTCGCGCGAGCATGTGGTCTCCCGGCCGGTTCACCGTCTCTACCGCATGCAGCACGCCGTCACCGATGCATAGCACCGAGAAGCTGCCCGTGGTCGGATCGCCCAGCACCACGTGGTCCTCGCTGCCATCGCGCAGGCCCGCGATCTGCAGCTTGAGCGCGCCCTGGTCGCTCCAGAACCAGGGCACGGCCTGGTAGGGTGCGGGCTTGCCGGAGAGACGCGCAGCCACGGCGCGCCCCTGGTCGGTCGCGTTCTGTACCGATTCGAGCCGGATGCGCTTGCCGCTTCCGGCTTGCGGAAAGGCCGCGATGTCCCCGATGGCCGAAATGTGCGGGTCGGAGGTCAGCAGGTTGGCATCAACCACCACTCCGTTCTCCACCGCCAGCCCGGCCCGCGCGGCCAGCGCTGTGCTCGGCACCGCGCCGATGCCGACCAGCACTACGTCCGCCGGCAACCGACGGCCATCAGCGGTGATCACAGCGGTCACCCGCCCCGCTTCGCCTTCGAGCCGTTGCACTCCGGTCCGCCAGAGCAAGTCGGCGCCCTGCGCCCGGTGTTCCTGCGTGAACGCGGCGCCGCACTCGGCCGACAGCACGCGCGCCATCGGCCGGTCCGCGATGTCGATTACCTGCACCGGCACACCGAGTGCGCGCACCGAAGCGGCGAACTCCAGGCCGATGAAGCCGGCACCGATCACCACTGCGTTCGCCGCGCCTTGCAGCGCGGCGCGCAGCCGATCTGCGTCCCGCAGGGTCTGCAACGGGAACACGCCGGTCAGCTCCGCGCCCGGCACCGGCAGGGTTCGTGGTTGCGAGCCGGTGGCGAGCACCAGGTGATCGTACGGAATCACACTCCCGTCGCGCAGTACCACCTCGCGTTGCTTCCGGTCGATCGTCTCCGCGTGGCCGGCGCGCAGCTCGATGCGCTGGTCGCTGTAGAAGCGTTCCGGCCGGAAGCCCAGGTCCGCCGGGGCCGTCTTGCCCAGGAGGTAGGCCTTGGACAGCGGCGGCCGCTGGTAGGGCAGCAGGCCCTCGTTGCCGACCAGCACGATGGCGTTCGCGAAGCCTTGCTGACGCAGCGCAGCCGCGCACTGGAAGCCGGCATGGCCGGCGCCGAGGATGACGATCTGTTCCATGCGGCGATGGTGGTCCCCCGCGGTCGGAGTGTCAGTCCCCGTTGGGAGTGACCAAGCTGGCGGCAGCATCCGTCGGAACCTGCGGCCAATGAGGTGCGCTCTCATGGGTGTCTCTGCTTCCCATCTTTGCTCGGATTGGGCCAGTACTCGCGACTAACAGAGTGCATTGGCGACCGATGACCATCGTCTTGCCACTTCTCCGCATCGCAGATGCGTTCAGGCGCGCATTGAGGCCTCGTAGAGGTTCTAGGTAAATTTTTACCTACCCGTCAATTGTATGGACCAGGTGATGCTTGGTCTAGCGACCAGCCTTCTGCGAGAGCATTCCCTACTCATATCAGACAAGTAAGCGCTACTCGGAGGAGTAGCGGCACGCGCACCTACAGTTTCTCTTTTCGGAGCACAGATGACGGACTTTTTCCACATGAACAAGCGAACGATCAAGACAGGCAATACCAAGGCATATGCAAACTACATCGCCCGTTTTGGCAAGCACGCCAAACGGGGCGATCTGGTGGACCTGAATCAAGCCAATTTTCCTCCGGAGGCTCGTTCGCCATTGGAGTATTTCGAGGCGCTCGACAAACATGAACGCGCAAATGGGGGGCCACCGAATATATTGTCGCCCTGCCGAGGGAGCTCAATTCGACGCAGCAGCGCGCATTGGCGGAGGAACTGGCGACGGGGCTCGCCGGACCGTCGCCGGTCCTGTGGGCTATCCACYGCCCTGAAGCAGCACTGGAGGGCGGAAAACAACCCCACCTTCATGCACTGACGTGCCACAGGCTTCCGGATGGGATTCCACGGCCGCTTGGGCAACAGTTCAAGCGGCACGACGCTAAGCATCCGGAGCGCGGTGGGTGGAAGAAGAACAGTGGCGGAGATACCCTGGGAGCTGTGAAGGCGCGCTTGAAGGGCGCTCGTGAGTTCACGAGCGAGGTACTCAACGCTCATCTCGAGCAAAGCGGTTCTGATAGCCGGGTGGATCATCGCAGCTACGAGGATCGCGGCATTGACAAGCCGGCGACGAAGCACCTCGGGGCTGAGCGTGTCAGGCGGCTTCTGGTAGAACGCGACGCGCCTTGAGCTCCTGACGGGGAGGACGCGCGGGCACGTGCCATGGAACACCGCTATTTTGCTATTCAATCGCAAAATAGCGGCGTTCGTGACGAGGTCCTACGGCAAGGACACCCCGGGCCACAGGACATCACCCGTCTCCTGCGGCTCGACCGACACTGCAGGCGCTTGCCTGGAATTGTCCCAGAACCTGCGAGCAAGGCCACTTTGCGGCGGCGGGTCTTGGGCCCAGGCCTGCGCCGGGAACCAGTAGAGAAGCGAGACACTCCACGGTGCGCCCTTGTGCCCCCAGACCTTCACTTTGCCTTGCTCCTGGAGGCACTCGAGGGGCGGCCAGATGTCATCGACTGCCCTCAACCGCGTGGGCGCGTACCTGCACAGCTCGGGGCCTGCGATCGACCTGGTTTTGGCGTATTTGTGTGCGTGGCGCGTGATGCACGACTCCAGTTCGATCGTATCCAATTCGAGCTGCGAAAGAGGGCAGAAGCGCATCAGATACTGGTTTAGATGCCAGGCGACCAACCTGATCGCCCCTCGCATCACCTCGAGCGAAATAGGGCCCTCGTAGCCCTCGAACTTGTGCATGATCGCCGCGACCATGGCGCACCGTTCCGCGGCCTTGGCTGCATGWCCCTTCATGAGGCAACCTGCTCGTAGATTCGGCGCTGCTTCTGCAGCATCGACTCCTTCCAAGCACTCGGCACGTGCGAACAGAACCTCCGGCGATGGCGTCAGAGAAGGAACGCAAAGTTCGCCTCGCTGCGCGTCATCCATGCGTCGGATGGCGGGCTCGACCATGGGGGCTGAGCTCGCGACCTGGGTCGGCAGGTCGGAGGGTGACTGAGAACCGCGCTGCCGGGACTACCCAGACAACGGTAGGAACCGAGGTTTCCGCTTCTCCTGTGCTGCGGCAATGCCTTCCTTCATGTCGGGAAGCTTCAAAAGATCTGCAGTGAACTGCTTCGAGTCTTCCACGGCCCGGCCCGGCTCAAGGTGCATCTGCTCGGCATAGACCTGCCGCTTCGCAGTCTTCACCGCGATGGGGGAGACGCCCATAGCCATTTCGCGAGCCCGAGCGAGCACCTGTGCCTCGAAGTCCTCCGACGGCAATACACCGTGGAGAAAGCCCATACTGCGCATCTCCTCGGCCAGCAACACTCTGCCCGTGAAGAGGATGTCCACCGCGTTGCTCAGCCCGATGAGGCGCGGCAGCACCCAGGAGAGGCCGTATTCGGCAGGCAGCCCCAGCTTGGGGGTGGAGGTCGTGAACTTGGCGCCCGCGGCCGCATAGCGAAAATCGCAGAAGGCGGCGAGGGCGATCGCGATGCCGGCGCATGCGCCGTTCACGGCGGCGATGACGGGCTTGGACAGGCCCCAATGCCACACCATCTCGTGGTCGAACTCCGCATGCACGCCATGGCCGGGCTGCGCCATCTCCTCGTGCCTCGATTCCGCGACGTAGCTACTCTTCGAGTCCTTGTGATGCTCCAGCGCCTTGAAGTCGGCGCCGACGCAAAACTGGCGCCCGGCCCCGGTGACGACGATGACGCGAACTTCCGGGTTCTCGTCCAGCGACTGCATCAACCAGCGGTACTCCGCGTTCATGCGGTGGGTCCAGGAGTTGCCGCGGTCCGGCCGCTTCAGACGTACGAGGCCGACGCCGTCGGCGATGCTGGATTCGGTGACGTGCAGTTCCATGGTGTGCTCCTTGCAGGGTTCAATCGCCAAAGCGCTCGTCGCGCTTCTTGAAAGTGGCGGTGGTTCCTTCCTGCGCGCGTTCGCGCAGGAAGTTGAATTCGTCCGACTCGAAGCGCAGGTTGGTGCCCAGCGTGTGACCGACGTAGCCGCGGGTGAACTGCTGCGCTCCGCCCAGGCTTTCAAGCGCCATCTGGTGCATCGCCTTGCCGGTGACCAGCGCGTCGCGCGCATGCTTGGAGATCCGCTGCGCCCAGTTCTCTACCGTCGCTTCCAACTGTGCCTGCGGAACCGAGAGGTTGACCAGGCCGAGCCGCTGCGCCTCCGGCCCGTCGAAGCTGTCGCCCAGCAGCATGAGTTCGCGCGCCTTCTTGGCTCCGTACATCAGGATCTGGCTGTTCATGTGCCAGGTGTTGCCGGCCAGGCCGAGCCGCTGCTCGGCGTGACTGAAGTGGGTGTCTTCGGCGGCGATGGCCAGGTCGACCAGCTCCACGAAATACATGCCGACCCCGGTGCAGTGCCCGTGCACCTGGGCGATCACCGGCTTCATCGAATTCTGGAACGCCATGTAGTTCATGCCGAGCTTGCGATCCCTCAGCAGTCGCGTGCGCTGGCTGGGCCGGCGCGGCTTCCTGCCGTCGGCGGCGGGCTCAAGGCCGTAGGACTTCAGCGCATCGTTGTAGTCGTGCCCGGCGCAAAAGGAGGGTCCGTTGCCCTTCAGCACGATGACCTTGATGGCGTCGTCGTCTTCGGCTTCATGCAGGGCGGCGACCAGCATGTCGAGGTCGTCGAAGCGCAGCGCGTTGTGCTTTTCCGGGCGGTTGAGGACCAGCCGCGCCACCGGTCCGTTCTTCTCGACGATCACTGCATCGCTCATGGCATGTGCTCCTGGGTCTGTACGGTCTATATGATACAGCATTTGACAGTTACGTCTATCGTTTGTAGCATTAGATCATGAACTCAACTCCTCTCGATTCACCGCCGGCTGACGCCGCCGTTCAACCGCTGCGCGGCGTGCGCGTCGTGGAATTCGCCCACTGGATGGCGGGGCCGCTCACCAGCGGCCTGCTGTCCGACTGGGGCGCGGACGTGATCAAGGTGGAGCCGCCCGGCGGCGAGCCGATGCGCACGATCTTTTCCAGGATGGGTGCCCGTGCTGGCACCCCCAATGGCGCGTTCACGCTGGCCAATCGGGGCAAGCGCTCGGTCGTGATCGACATCAAGACGGCCGAGGGTCGCGCCGCTTTCGAGCGGCTGCTGGCGCGGGCCGACGTGCTGGTGAGCAATCTGCGCCCGGACGCGCTGCAACGCCTGGACCTCGGCGCGGCCGAGGTGCGCGAGCGCCATCCGCACCTGGTGTACTGCACCGTGAGCGCCTATGGCTGGGGCGGCCCGGACCAGGACCGGCCCGGCTACGACATCGCTGCCTTCTTCGGCCGCACCGGCGTCGCCCACGAGATCACCACGGCCGGCACCGCGCCTCCCGCCTTGCTGCAGGGCATCGGTGACGCCTTCACGGCCATGGCGGCCGCAAGCGGCATCTTGGCCGCACTGATGGAACGTCAGCAGACCGGCAAGGGCCGCTTCGTCGAAGCCTCGCTCATGCGCACCGGCATGTGGGCGCTCGGCGGCGAGTTGGGCCAGCAGGCGTTGGGGGGGCATCCCAAGCCGCCGCGGCCGCGCGAGAGCTCTCGCACGCCGATGTACAACTCCTACCGCTGCGCCGATGGCCGCTGGTTCTTCCTGGTCGGCGTGGAGGCCAAGCGGCATCTGCCGGCCGTGCTGCGCGCGATCGGCCGTGCCGACCTCGTCGAGGACGAGCGCTTCGAAGACGCCCGCGCGATCGCCACCCATAGCGGCGAGTTGATCCGCCTGTTCGACGAGGCCTTCGGCGTGCAACCGCTGGCGCACTGGGCGCAGCAGCTCGATGCCCACGAGGTCTGGTGGGCGCCGGTGCAGACGCCGGCCGACCTGATGGAGGATGCGCAGGCGCAGGCCATCGGGGCCTGGGTCGAGGTGGAAGGCAGCAAGTCGGTGGATGCGCCGGTTCGCTTCGACTTCACGGCGCGCAGCGGCGTGCGGCCGCCGCCCGCGACCGGCGAGCACACGGCCGAAGTGCTGCGCGAGCTCGGCTTTGCGGACGAAGAGATCGAGCGGCTGGAAGCCGCCGCATTGCAGGAGTGAACGGCATGCACACGACGCAACAGCCCCGCACTTGGGGCCGCGAGATCACCACGGCGGTGGTGAACGGCTACCCTTGCCGGATCTACAAGGACCGGCCGCGCTCGGTGGCCGCGCTGCTGCAAGACGCGAGCCGCTGGAGCGGCCGCACATTCGCGGTGGAAGGCGAACGCCGTCTCAGCTTCGACGGCTTCGCCCACGCCGTCGGCCGGGTGGCCCGGCACCTTCAGGCACGCGGCGTGCGCCGCGGCGATCGGGTCGTGCTGCTCGCCTACAACAGCCTCGAATGGCTGGCCGCCTTCTGGGCGCTGCAGTCGCTGGGCGCAGTGACGGTGCTCGCCAATGCCTGGTGGAGTCCCGCCGAGGTGGCGGCGGGCCTGGCAGATGTCACACCCGCGGCCGTGGTGGCGGACCAGTTGGCCAAGCGCGGGCTGCAGGGGCGCGCCGATGCCATCGACCTGCAGGAGCTGCGGGCGGTGGTCGACGCGACCGATGTGCCGCAGGCGTTGACGTCGCCGGCGGTCGATGAGGATGCGGTGGCGCTCATCATGTTCAGCTCGGGCACCTCGGGCCGCGCCAAGGGCGTGCTAATGTCACATCGAGGCGTGGTGGCGAACATCCAGAACCTGCTGGTGCTCACCGGCCGCATGCCACACGAGCTGCCGCCTGACAGCCAGGGCACGGTGAGCCTGCTGACGGTGCCGCTGTTCCACCTGGCGGGCATCCAGACCAGTGTTTCCACGATGTTGTCCGGTGGCACCCTGGTGCTCCTGCAGGGGCGATTCGAGCCCGAGGCCGTTCTGCGCCTGATCGAGCGCGAGCGCGTGCGCGTGTGGGGCAGCATTCCGACCATGGTGTCGCGCGTGCTCGAGCACCCGGAACTGGACAAGTACGACACCTCCAGCCTGCGCTCGATTCCGATGGGCGGCGCGGCCATTTCGCCTGAGCTGCGGCAGAAGGTGCAGCGTGCCTTTCCGGGCGTGAAGAAGAGCGTGGGCAGCCTCTTCGGCTCCACGGAGGCGGGCGGCGTGCTCGCGGCCGGATCGGCGGACGATGTACAGGGCCGCCCCGGCTGCGTGGGAAAGCCGCTTCCGGTCGTCGAGCTGCGCATTCGCAATCCGGACGCGAACGGCGTGGGCGAGATCCTGGCGCGCACGCCGACTGCGACGCTGGGCTGCTGGGGCGACCCGTCGCCCACCACCGACGTGGACGGTTGGGTGGCCACTGGCGACCTTGGCCGCATCGAGGACGGGTACCTCATCCTGAGCGGCCGCTCCAAGGACATCGTGATACGCGCGGGCGAGAACGTCGCCTGCGCGCACGTCGAGCAATGCCTGCAACAGCATCCCGCCGTGGCCGAAGTTGCCGTCGTGCCGCTTCCGCATGCCGACCTCGGCGAGGAAGTCGCCGCCGTGGTGGTGGTTCGGGCCGGCGCAGCGGTGACCGAGCAGGAACTGGAGGCACACGCCAGTGCGTCACTGGGCAGGTTCCAGGTGCCTTCGAGCTGGTGGCTGCGCCGGGAGCCGCTGCCCACCAACGCATCGGGCAAGATCGCCAAGCGCGAATTGCTTGCGCAGTGGAACGCGCGCGAGCCGGGGCGGTAGGTCAGGCGTTTTCGCAGAGCTTGCGCCAATGCGCATGCGCTTGGTCGCGCCAGCGCGTGCGCAGTTCTTCCAGCCGGCGGGTGACGCGCTCGCCGTCCCAGCCGCGCGGCAGCAGCTTGGCCGGCAGGCCAGGGTCCACGCCGGGCAGCCGTTGCAGTTCGTTCACCAGCTGCACGTGGGCGACGAACACGTTTTCCTCGCTGCGCGGCCGCAAGGCCGAGAAGCGGTCTTCCAGCTCGCGGTAGTGCGCCGCCAGCGCATCCAGGTCCCAGGCCTGGGCGACGAGCTCGGCCTGCCCGATGCCAAAGGCCATGCCTCGCGCTTGGAAGGCGATCGTGTGGGCGGCCAGTTCGAGTTCCGCCACCTTTGCTTCGGCCGCCTTGGCGCGGTCCTCGTGGGGGCAGATCCACAGGCCCGGCGTGGGGCTGCCGAATCCAAGCCAGCTGAGCGCCCGGTACAGCCGCAGCCGGTCCGAGCGGCGCGTTTCCGGCAACGTGATGTGCAGCAGCACCCAGGTGCCGGGCCAGTCCTGCGCAGCCTGGCGCAGCGATCGAACCCGCCGCGAGCCCTCGGTGATCAACGTGGTGGATGCCGGCGCGAGTTGCCACCACGCCTGCCGCCCGTCCCGGCCGCCTTCGATCCAGCCGGCGGCGGCCGCGCGCGCAAGCGTCTGGCGCACGGCCTTCTCGGCGACGCCAACGGCGGCGAACGCCTGCAGCAGCGCCGAAGTCCAGATCGGTTCGGTGGAGGGATGGACGAATTCGCCCAGCAGCGTGAGCAGCAGGGAGCGGGCGCTGGCGGAGGGCGCGGGCGCGGGGGAGGCCATCAGGGCGCCGCCTTGGCCCGGATCGCGAAGGTGCCCGTCGCCGCGGCGATCAGCGTACTGTCGACGAAGACGCGGCACTGCAGGCTGGCGATGGTACGGCCCATGTGCACGACCTCGCTTTCGGAAACCATGGTCGTGCCCACGCCCGCGCGAAAGTAGCTCATCTTCGTCTCGACGGTGACGCAGGTCTGCGTCGGCTCCAGCAGCGAGCGCAAGGCAGCGCCCATGCAGGTGTCGGCCAGGGTGAACGTCAGGCCGCCATGGGCGGCGCCGTGCGAATTGAGGTGCTCCGGCTGCAGCGCCACCGAGCCGCGGCTGCGGCCACCGCTCGCCGGGGCGAGCGTCACGCCGGTCAGGCGGGCGAAGGGAATTTCCGAGGTCGTAGTCATGCGGCATGCGGCTGGTGTGCGGCGTCACATGATACACATCGCAGGCGCTGGGAACGACTTGTGTAGCGATACTCCGGGGTGGAGGTCGGGACTTGGCATACGATGAGCCCATGCAAGCAGCGACCAAAAAGACCCGGACGGCGGCACCTCGTAGTGGGGGTGTCGTGTCTTTCCAACGCGTAGCAGGGCCGCGTCCGGCGGACGGCATCCAGTCACAGATCCGCGCCGCGGTCGCCTCGCAGCGTCTGAAGGCGGGCGACCGCCTGCCCTCGGAACGCGAGTTGGCGGAACAGTTCGGGGTCAGCCGCAATTCGGTGCGCCAGGCCCTGCGCTCCCTGGTCGACAGCGGACTGCTCGAGATGAAGAAGGGCGCCACCGGGGGGGCTTTCATCCGCAGGGGAGGCGGCGATGCCGTCCGGGCAGGGCTCGTGGACCTCTACTCGCTGGGCACGATCCAGCCCTCRCACTTGACGGAGACGCGCATCCTCATCGGCGTGGAGGTGGTTCGGCTGGCCTGCGAGCGCGGCACCGACGACGAATTCGATGCGCTCGAGCGCAACGTGGAGGCGGCGGAGGAGGCCGTGCGGGCGGGCGACGAGCCCCTGCGCACGCGCATCAACCTCGAGTTCTACCGCTTGCTGGCAGCGATGACGCACAACCCCCTGCTGGAGATCGTGACCGATTCGGTCATGGCGATCACGCAGAAGTTTGTGGAGGAGTTCCTGCGCACCTCGACGCCGACCGTGATGCCCTTCCGCCACAAGCTGCTGGCCGAGCTGCGCGCGCGCGACGCCGATGCCGCCGCCAAACGCATGCGCGACCACCTGCTGGGCCTTCAGAAGATCTACCTCGCAGAAGCCGGCAAGCGCGCTGTCGAGGCCGATCCGGCGCTCAAGCGTCCGGAGGGCACGCGGCGCCGCTCAAGCGCCTTGTAAGCGCTGTCCCGCTTGACAGAAGCACGACTGTTGGCTACATTGGGTGACCCAAATAAATGGGTCACCCAATCCATGACGCTCGATRTCCGTCTGACCACCTCCAGCTGGGCCGCCGTCCCCGGCGCGCCATTGCTGGAAATCACCTTCGGCGACCTGCTGCGCCGCCTTGCCTACGAGGTTCCCGAGCGCTGCGGCTTCGTCGAGGCCGGTGCGGAGGCCGCGCCGCGCCGCTGGTCTTACGCCGACCTCCTGGCTTCTGCCGAGCGGGTCGCCCGCGCGCTGCTGCGCCGCTTCGCGGTCGGCGAGCGGATCGCCGTCTGGGCGCCCAACTGCGCCGAGTGGATCCTGCTGCAGCATGGCGCGAGCCTGGCGGGCCTGGTGCTGGTCACCGTGAACCCCGCGTACCTGAAGGAGGAACTGCGGCACGTCCTGAAGGCCTCCGACGCCGCCGGCATCTTCCACTGCGGCGCCTACCGTGGGACCGACATGGGCGAGGTCGTGCGCCAGTTGCGCAGTGAGCTGCCGCAGCTGCGCGAAGCGACGGCGTTCTCCGCGTGGGACGCCTTCGTGGCCTCCAGTGACCCCGCCATCATGCTGCCTGACGTGCAGCCGACGGACACGGCGCAAATCCAGTTCACCTCCGGCACGACGGGCAAGCCCAAGGGCGCGCGGCTGCACCACCGCGGCCTTGTCAACGCTTCCCGTTTCGCGGCGCAGCGCGCGGAGTTTCCCGACGGGGGCGTCTGGGCCACGGCGATGCCGCTGTTCCATGTCGGCGGCTGCGCCGGCAGTCAGCTCGGGGCGATGACCTCGCGCGGCACCTTCGTTTTGCAGACGGCGTTCGAGCCGGGTGGCATGCTGTCGATCATCGAGAGCGAACGGGTGAATCACCTGCACGCCGTGCCCGCCATGGTGCTCAAGATCCTGGACCATCCGGACCTGCCGCGGCGTGACGTATCCTCGTTGCGCACCCTCATGAGCGGCGGCTCGCAGGTACCGGCCAGCCTTGTCGAGCGGGCCCGGCGCGAGCTCGGCTGTCGCTTCACCATCACCTTTGGCCAGACTGAGCTCTGTGGCGTGCTCAGCCAGACCTATCCGGGCGACAGCCTGGAGCGCCAGACCTCCACCATCGGCCAGCCGGCACCCTGGATGGAAGTGAAGGTCGCCGATCCGGACTCGGGCATGCCGCGGCCACTGGGCGAGACCGGTGAGATCTGGGCGCGTGGCTACCAGGTGATGCACGGCTACTACAACCTGGCGTCCGACATGGATGCGGCGATCACGGCGGACGGCTGGTTGCGCACCGGCGACCTCGCGTCCATGGACAGCGCCGGCTATCTGCGCGTCACCGGCCGACTGAAGGATTGCATCATTCGCGGCGGCGAGAACATTTATCCGCGCGAGATCGAGGATGCCCTACTGATTCATCCCGCGGTCCATGAAGTCAGCGTGGTGGGCCTCCCCGATCCTCAATGGGGCGAGATCGTCGCCGCCGCGCTGCGCCTTCGCACGGGCATGCCGCCGCCCACGACGCTCGACTTGCACCACCATTGCAGATCGCGACTCGCCGCTTACAAGACACCCGCGGCCTGGTTCTATGTGGAGGCTTTTCCGACCACCGCCTCCGGAAAGGTGCAGAAGTTTGCGCTGAAGGAACAGATGAAGACCGGCGCCCTCATACCCCAGCCCTTCGAGAAGCCCGAACGCCTCAAGGCGACATGACCTGCGCGGAACGACGTCCTTGAAAAATACGGAGACACACATGATCACCACCACCAACCTTCGAACCATCGGCGCCGCTTTCGCATGTGCCGCGACCCTTTTCGCCGCGACGCCGGTCGCTGCCCAGTTCCCGACCGGCGACAAGATCAGCATCGTGGTTCCCTATTCCCCAGGCAATGGCCTGGATCTGCTCGGACGGGAATTCTCGGAGATCCTCCAGGGGCAGATGAACAAGCCTGTCATCGTCGAGAACCGCGAAGGTGCGGCGGGAGTGATCGGCACGCAGTTCGCCATGCGCGCGCAGCCAAACGGTCAGACTCTGCTGTTCACGGCCAACCCGCCCTTCGTCACTTCGCCTTTCACGTTCGAGAAGCCGACTTACGACGCATTGACCTCCTTCACGCCCGTGGCCCGGGTCGGCTCGGTACCCCTGGTGCTCGTCACATCGAGTAAGTCGCCGATACGCGATCTCGAGCAGCTGAAGGCCTTCGTTCGCAAGGACCCGAAGGCGGCGAGCTACGCGTCGGCGGGTGCGGGTTCACCGGGCCAGATCTTCGGCGAACTGCTCAATCAGGCGGCCGGACTTCAGCTCGAGGAGATCCGGTACAAGTCCACCGGCCAGGCCCTGACGGACGTGATCTCCGGCAATGTGCTGGTAAGCCTTGTGTCCGTCACGGCCGCGGCCCAGCACATCAAAGGCGGAACGCTGACAGCACTGGCAGTGGGTTCACGGCAACGGCTGCCGGACTTCAAGGATGTTCCGACGCTGGCCGAGGCCTTGGGACAGAAAGACTTCGAAGCGGGCGTCTGGTATGGATTCTTCGCACCAGCAGGCACGCCCCCCGACAAGGTGCAAAGCATCTACGCGGAAATTGCCAAGGCGGCCGAGTCCAAACGCATGGCGGCGTTCATGACCCGGCAGTACATGGTTCCGGAGCTTCTGAAGCCTGAAGAGTTCGCGCAGGCTCTGAGGCGCGACGCGGACACATCACGCAATCTCAACCGCCTTTCGCTGAACAAGACCAAGTAGGGGCCGGGCAGGTCCCTGCCCTCGTAGGGTCAGGGCCTCTCGCCCTTTTGGAGACACATCAATGATCAAGTCGTCTGATACCGAATTTCACCGCTTCGACCCGACCGACCGCCTTTGGACCGAGACCACGTATCTCGCCTTCAATGTGCCCGAAGCCGCATTGCACGGCACGCTGTATGTCTTGGCCCGGCCCAATATGGGCGTGGCGATGTCGTCGGTCGTCATCGCACGCGGCGTTCGCCGCCGCCCCCATGAGGTGGACTTCTGTGATCCCCAGATCCACCTGCCATGCCCTGAATCGTATGCACGCTTCACGCTCGCCAATGGCCTGTCAGTGGAGGCCGAGAGCCTGACGGACTGGCGCTTTGGTTACGAGCACAAGCTGAAGGCTTGCAGTTTCGAGCTGACCCTGCGCGGTATGCACCATCCCTTCGATCCCACGGATCCTCGGGAGAACCCGGCGGCCGCCAAGGCGTCCCAGGTGTCCGATCCCCGTGTTGGCGACGCCTGGTCGCACGGCCACTTCGACCTCAAGGGTCGGATCCGCGGAACGCTCACCCTGCGCGGCCAACGCTATGAGGTGGACTGCTTCGAAGGCATGGATCGCAGCTGGGGCCCGCGCAACGAGACGCCCGACCGCGCAACGGCCTACATATCGGTCAATTGCGGTGAGGACATGTCGATGTGGTTGACCATGACGCTTGACGTGTCGGCGGATGGCCGGGTGCGCTACGAGAAGCTCAACTCGGGCTTCATCGTGGAACATGGCGTGGTCACGCCGGTGGTGGAAGCAACGGTGGAGGCCACCACTGTGGACATGCTCGCCATCAGCGACCGTATCGTGGCCGTGGACGTACGCGGGCGCAATCATGAGTTCTTTGGYGCTGCCATCGGCACCCGACCGATGGGCTCGATCAATCCGTCCATCGCCGCCTTCGTCTCGCTGATGCGCTACCAGTACGCCGGTCGCGTCGGCCATGGCGGCCACGGCAAGCTCTTCGGCCTCAATTATCTCGCGCAACGACTGGCGCGCACCGACGCATGAACACGAACACGCCCGATCTGCGCGACCAGCCCACCGAGGCCTTCATCGAGGACCTGCGCCGCCGCTTCCCGACTGAGCGCGAAACCGACGAGCTGCTCACTCGCAAGATGCGTCGGCGCGCAGGCCCACCCTACCGGCAGGCCTCGCTCGACGAGATGGTCGGCTGGCTGAACGCCATGCTGTCTGAATGCGTCGAGGGCCAATTTCAAGTTCATGACCCACGCTGGCTGACAGGTGGGGCCTCCAAGGTGCAGGTGGCCTTCGATCTGGCCTGGAACGCACCGGGCCGCGGTCCCAGCCGCGATCGGCTGGTCGTGCGCATGGATCCGTCCGAGGCCTCGAACACCACCAGCCGTATCCGCGAAACCGAACTGCTGGCGGCATTTCGGGGCGTCCTGCCGGTGCCGGAGGTGTTCTGGCTCGATCACGAGCCACGCTGGTTTCCTGAACCGGCCATCATCTACACGTTCGTGGAGGGTGTTGCCAAACCGCGCGACGCGAGCGCCGGCCAGGTGGTGGGTTTGGGAACCAACTTCGGGCCCGACCTGCGCCAGCGACTCGCTCCGCAGTTCCTGCAGCATCTTGCGACCATCCACACGGCCGATGTCGGCGCGATGAGATTCACCAGCATGGACCTGCCGCCAGTCGGCACGGTGGACTGCGCGCGTTGGCAGTTCCATCGGGCCCGTCGCGTCTGGGAGGAGGATCGCGGGGAGGACTTCCCGTTGATGGACGTGGCGGCCAATTGGCTCGAGCGCAATCTTCCGCTGCTCGACCGCCTGAGCGTCGTCCATGGCGACTATCGCAGCGGCAACTTCCTGTTC
>NZ_JBFUIU010000142.1:0-15055 GCF_056401695.1 Variovorax sp. P4_D9 | reverse complement strand
ATGCGGAAGGGCCAGCACTGGCCCATCTCGGGCGGCAGCGCGATCTGCGGGAACTCGGGAGTCAGCGTCTGCGTGAGGTCGATCACGCGGATGCGGCCGCTGGCCATCGCGCTCACCAGGCCGCCGAGGATCTCGGCGGCGGACATCAGTTCGGTTGTCGTCGTCATCGTGTTGCTCCTGATCTCAGCCACCACCGGCCGCGAGTTCGCGTTCGAGGATCTTCGGGTTGTCGCGCCAGCGCTCGAGCCACTCCTGCGCCACGTCGCCGGGGTAGACGTCCTCGACGCCGTCGCGCAGCGCCTTGACGATCGCGTTGGCCAGCGCGCTGCCCGCCAACTTGGGCGGCGGCGTGTGCTGGTTCCATTCGTCGTCGATCGGCCCCGGGAAGACGTTGATCACGCGGATGCCGGCGGGCCGCATCTCGGCGCGCAGGCACTGCGCGAGCGAATGGGCCGCGGCCTTCGACGCACTGAAGGTGCCGTGCGGCGGGAAGTTGCTGAGCGCGTAGATCGACAGCAGGTTGACCCAGGCCGTGGCGCCGGTCACGCCATCGGCCGAGCGGCCCTTGAGCGCCGGACCGAATTCCTGCGCCAGGCGCAGCAGGCCGAAGTAGTTGATGTCCATCTCAGCCTTGGCGACGTCGGTGCCGCGCCGCGATCCGATGCCGAAGCTGCGATGCACCTCGGCGTTGTTGATCACGATGTCAACCTTGCCGCCGATCTCGCCGGCCAGCTCGGTCACCGAGCGGCCATTGGTCAGGTCGAGCGGCACCAGCGTGACCTGCGGCAGCGCCGTAATGTCCTCGAGGCCGCCCATCTTCTTCCAGGGCTCGGCATGGCCGACCCAGACGATGTCGGCGCCGGCCTTGACCAGCGCGCGCACAATCGCCTGGCCGACCTCGGTCTTGCCGTCGGTCACCAGCACCTTGCGGAATTTCGGGTCGCTGGTCATTTCCCTCAGCATCTTGTCGTCGGCCATATGGGCGCTCCCTTCGTTCGGAAATCCAATCAATACCGCCTGCCCGGCGCGGTCAAGCCGGGCGCCCACGCGCACGCGCGCCGGTGCCTCGCCGACTTCGCCATGCAGATGGACCATCAACGTCGGCCCCACATCGAGCTGCACCAGGCCCAGCCGCCAGGGCAGCCGCTCGCGGAAGAACAGGTCGTTGCTGTGATGCAGCGTGGTGCTGCTGAGCAACTGCCCCTCGCCGCCCTGCTCGCGCCAGTGCAGGCGCGGCGACAGGCACTTGTGGCAGGCCTCGCGCGGCGGGTACTGCGCCGTGCCGCAGTCCTCGCAGGTCTGCAGCTCGAAGCGGCCTTCTGCGGCGGCGGCCGTGATACCCAAGGCCACGCGGCCGCGGGCCCAGGGCGGCAGGTTCATCTGCCGGGTGCGCAGCACCGGGTTCTTGCGCTTGGGGCGCATGAGCGGCATGGTCATGAAGTCCTCCCGAGAATTACCGCGCCGGTGCACAGGCAGCGGTCGTAAGTGACCATGCCGAAGCCGGCGACCAGCCCCAGTTGGGCATCCGGCACGGTACGAGGACCGGCTGTATCCGTCAGTTGCCTGATCGTCTCGGTCATGCCGAGAAAGCCCCCTGCGGCGCCGGCCTGCCCTGCGGAGAGCTGCCCGCCGCTGGTGTTGTTCGGAAAGCTGCCGTCGTGGGTCATCGTGTGCGAGCGCACGAAGGCCGAGCCCTCGCCCTTCTCGCAGAAGCCGAGGTCTTCGAACTGCATCATCACGATCACCGGGTAGTCGTCGTAGGTCTGGACGAAATCGATGTCGGCAGGCTGCACGTCGGCCTGGGCATAGAGGTCGTCGCGGTCCTTGCGCCAGCCGCCGCGCACCATCACCGGATCTTCCGAGTAGGCGTTGTGGCGTTCGATCGCACCGCGGATCACTGCATGTGGCAGGCCCAGGTCGCGCGCCTTCTCCTCGCTCATCACGAGGAAGGCCTCGGCACCCGCGCAAGGCATCACGCAGTCGAACAGATGGATCGGGTCCGAGATCGGCCGCGCGGCGATGTACTCGTCGAGCGTCAGCGGCTTCTTGAACATCGCATTCGGGTTCTTGAGCGCGTTGCTGCGCTGGTCGACGCAGATACGGCCGAAGTCCTCGCGCGTGGCGCCGAAAGTGCGCATGTAGTGCGCGGTGATCATCGCGAAGATCGAGTTCGGCCCGCCCGAGCCGTAGGGATAGGTGGCGTCGCGCGCAAAGTTGCTGAAGCTGCCCAGCGTCTGGCGGAAGGAATCCACGTGATTCGTGTCGGCCGCCACGCAAGCCACCACATCGGCGTCGCCAGCCTGCACCGCGCGCGCCGCGCGCCGCAGGCACATTACGCCCGAGGCACCGCCCGTGGGCATGTGGTCGAGCCAGCGCGGCGACAGGCCCAGGTGCTGCGTCACGCCGACCGCGGTGTCGGGCGCCAGCGAGAAGCTGCTGACGCAGAGGCCGTCGATCTGCTCCTTCTCGAGGCCGCTGGCCTGCACCAGCGCCTCCATCGCCTGGCCGAGGAACCAGTGGGCACCGAGCGTCGAATAGCGCTGGTAGGGCACGGTGACCGGCACCGCGACAGCCACGCCTTCGTAGGACAATCGCCTTGTCATGACTGCCTCTTCTTCATCGCGCGGGTGTCGATGCAATGCGCCTGCCCCGGCAGTGCATGCGCRAGTGCGCGCAGCTGCCCGCGCTGGATCTTCTGCGAGGCGGTGAGCGGCAGCGCGTCGACGAAGGCCACGTAGCCCGGCGCCTTGTAGTAGGCGAGCTGCGACAGCGCATGGTTGACGATGCTGGCCGCGAGCTGCTCCGGGGCGGACGCATCGGCGTCCTCGCGCATCACGATGCAGGCCAACACCTCGTCGCCACGCACCGCATCGGGCGTGGCAGCGACCGCAGAGGTCTTCACGGCGGGATGCTGATTCAGCACGCTCTCGACCTCGACGGCCGAGATGTTCTCGCCGCTGCGCCGGATCACGTTCTTCTTGCGGTCGACGAAATAGAAGTTGCCCTCGGCATCGCGGCGCACCATGTCGCCGGTGTGGAACCAGCCGCCGGCCCAGGCCTCGTGCGTGGCGGCCTCGTCCTTCAGGTAGCCCGAGAAGAAGTAGCGCTTCGGATTGACCCCCGCGGAGCGCACCAGCAGTTCGCCCGGCGTGCCGTCGGCGACGTCGTGGCCCTCGTCGTCGACCAGGCGGATCTCGACGAAATCCTCGCGGCGGCCGAAGCAGCTCGTGCCCATATGGCGCGGTTCGTGGTTGGCCATGACGCAGGCGGCGGCACCGGTCTCGGTCATTGCCCAGGCCTCGACCAGCGGGAAACCGAAGCGGGCCTCGAAGGGCGCGTGGTTCTTGCGGTCGACGCCTGCGCCAAAGCCCCAGCGGATCGCGTGCTCGCGGTCCGACGGCGCAGCGGGCGCGGCCAGCAGCATCGCCGGCATCACGCCGAGGTAGTGCGCGATGGTGGCCCGGCTCTCGCGCGCGCTCTGCAGCCAGCTGCTTGGATGGAAGCGGTCGAGTTGCACCAGGCAGCCGCCCGCGACCAGCACCACCATGGTCGAGAAGGCCATCGCGTTCACGTGGTTGAGCGGCAGCGGCGTGATGATGCGCTCGGCATCCGGGCGTACCTCGCACAGATCGCCGAGCTCCGCGTACCACTGGCCGGCGCGCAGGAAGTACGCATTGCTCAGCATGCAGCCCTTGGGTCGGCCCGTGGTGCCGGAGGTATAGAGCAGCGCGCATTCGGTCTGCAGGCCGATGGCCTCGGCGGCACGCGGCGCCGGCGCGGCGGCCGGCGGGACCGCATCGAAGTCGTCGGGCCCCATGGTCGCGAAGGCGATGCCGGCTTCCGCCGCCGCGGCCCGCAGGTCGGCCGCGCGTCCGGGAAGAGTGACCGCAAGGCCGATCTCGCTGTGCCCGATCAGGTAGCTCAGTTCGGCCGAGCGCATCTCGGCGTTGATCGGCACCACGCTCACGCCCAGTGCGTTGAGCGCGAACCAGTGGAGCAGGAAGGCCGGCCGGTTCTCCAGCAGCAGGCCGACGCGGTGGCCATGGCCGTAGCCGGCCTTCGCATATGCGGCGCGCAGGCGTTCAACTTCTGCCGCCGCCCGGCCCCAGAGGATCGCGCCGGAGGCGATGCCGTAGGCCCGGGCCGTGACCGACTCGGTGAACAGGAACTCGGCCTCGGGCGTGCGGCGGGCGCTCGCCGCAAAGGTATCGTGGACGGTGGCGTGCGACATGGCGTCCCTAGATGAACAGCTGCACCGCGGGCAGCGCCGCGTCGCAGTTGAGCAGGTTGACCCGCTTCTGCGTCATGCGCAGCGCGCCGTCCTGCAGCGTCAGGTGATGGAAGAAGGTGCCGACATAGAACTGGAGCTCATTGCCCTGCGATTCGGTGTAATGGAACTCGGTGCGCAGCACGAAGCGCTCTCCCTCGGCATCGAACGCCTCGACCGTCGGCGTCTGCAGCAGGTGATGGCAACGGCTCGGCGGCTGCTGCGAGAAGGCGCGCGGACTCTTGAGCCGCTCTATCCGCAGCTCGCGCAGCAGCTTGTCCTCGTACATGTGCGAGGTGTGGTTGAGGCCGTCTTCCTGGTCGGGCACCAGCGGCACCCAGTAGAAGGCATCGTCGGTGAAGAGCGCGTTCCACTCCTCGTAGCGCCTGGCGTCGAGCAGTCGCACCTCGTTGACCACGAAGTCGATCAGGTCCTGGCGGGTCGGTTCGGCCGGCATCACATCGTCTCCGTCATGTACTTCGCCCAGCTGCGGTATTGATTGCGCATCGGCAGCTCGCTGGTGCCAACCGTGGTGATCTCGCCGCCCGCCGTCTCCGACGGATCGAAATTGCGATGCAGGCTGACCCATTCGTTGCCGCTCGCATGCAACCCGGCCTGGATGCCGCGGTAGGCCTGAAGGTCGTCGTGGCCCACCACCGAGAAGGGCGAGTTGATCAGCCGGTTGTACATGGTCGTGCGCTGCAGCAGCTCGGGCGGCGCGCCCTTGAGGCGGAAGGTCCAGCTCTCGACCAGCGTCTTGTCGACCGCGATCGGCCGCACCACGCGGATCGCCTGGATCGCGCCCTTGATCGTGAGGTTCGGGTAATACACCGTGTTGTGCCGCGCCATGCCGAGGATCTGCGCGGTGCGCTCCTCGCCGTACTTGGCCTTCATCGCGTCGTCGTACGCCGGGATCGCCTTGTACTTGCTGTGGATGCTGAAGTTCACACCCGTGAAGCTGTGGCCGTTGTCGTAGGTGCGAACGCCCATGTCCTCGAAGAACTTGTAGTCCGACATGAAGGGCACGAACTGCTCGATCGCCATCGGCTTGGGCTCGTCCTCGGGCTTGCCGGCCCACATGCTCTTGGCGGTGCCGGCCGACGACTCGTGCGCCACCATCGGGTGCATCGTGTCGTTGAGGTTCTCCACGAACATCTTCCAGTTGCACTGGTRCACGAAGCGCAGGCAGCCGCCGGCGATCTCGAGCTCGCCCTCGGGCGAGCGGTCGGCCATGTTGTCGATCGAGCTCAGCGAGTCGCCGAAGTAGGCCTCGAAGTCGGGGCCGATATCGTTGATCTTGACGAAGATGAAGCCGCGATAGCTGCGCACGTTCCTGATCGTGGTCAGGCCCTTGGCCGATTCGCATTCGTGCAGCTGCGTGCCCTCGTAGCCGCTCTTGAGCGGGATCGACAGCAGCGAGCCGTCGGTCTTGAAGGTCCAGGCGTGGTAGGGGCAGCGGAAGAACTTGCCGGTGTTGCCGCAGGGCGCGCTCACCAGCCGCGAGCCCTTGTGGGCGCAGCGGTTCATCATCGCGCGCACCGAACCGTCGCTGTGGCGCACAATGATCAGCGGCCGCCCGGCGATCTCGGTGTTGATGTAGTCACCCGGCTTGGGCAGCTGGCTCTCGTGGCCGACGTAGTTCCAGGTGTTGGCGAAGAAGTGCTCCTGCTCCAGCTCAAACAGCTCGGCGCTGGTGTAGAGGTCGCGGTGCACGCGGTCGGGCTGCACCAGCGCGCGCACCGCTTCTGGGTTGCCTCGGTATGAAGTCATATTTCTTGCTCCTTCAGATGTCGAGCACCAGGCGCTGCCCCTTGGCGCGCGAGATGCAGATCTGCATGACATTGCCTTCGGCCTTCTCGCGCGCGGTCAGCACGTAGTCGCGGTGGTCGATCTCGCCTTCCATCACCGGCGTGGCGCAGACGCCGCACTCGCCGCGCTTGCAATCGAACATCGGGTCGCAGCCGTGCTCGATCAGGCAGTCGAGGATGCTCTGATCGGCCGGCACCGTGAAGCGCTGGCCGGACTGGGCCAGCTCGACCTCGAAGGCGTGGTCGCCCTCCTCCACAACCGGCGTCGTGAAGAGTTCGAAATGCACTCGGTCGTGGGTCCRGCCGCGGGCCTGGGTTTGCGCCAGCACGGCGTCGAGCATCAKCTTGGGCCCGCAGACGTAAAGCCGGTCGCCGGCCGGCATGCCGTCGAGCATGGCACCGATGTCGAAAGGTCCGCCCTGCTCGGCATCGGCATGCAGGCGCAGGTCGTCGCCGAGCAGCGCCTCGAGTTCCGGCACGAAGGCCATCAGGTCGCGGCTGCGGCCGGCATAGTGCATGCGCACCGGCAGGCCCTCGGCCCGGCGGCGCGTCGCCATGCTCGCAAGCGGCGTCACGCCGATGCCGCCGGCCAGCAGCACGGTGCCGCCCGGTCCGGTGTGCAGCGGGAAGTCGTTCTTGGGCGCCTCGATCGTGAGCGCATCGCCTTCGCGCAGCCGCTCGTGCATGAAGCGCGAGCCGCCGCGGCCCTCGGCCTCCTTGCGCACCGCGATCACATACTCGATCGGTGCGTCGGTGGCCTTGGCGTCGGCGGAAAAATTGATCAGCGAGTAGTGGCGCCAATCGTTCGAGCCATCGGGCAGCTCGACGCGCACTCGGATGTGGGCACCGGCGGCAAAACCGGGCAGCACGCCGCCCTCGGCCGGCCGCAGCCTGAAGGTCTTGATCAGCGGGTTCAGTTCGCGCGCCTCGGCGACGCGCAGTTGCAGGGTCAGGGGCTGGGCGGACATGGCAGGTCTTCCGTTGTTCAGGCGAGCGCGTGGCGGGCGAGCACGGCTTGCAGCTTGTTGCCGTGCTCGTCGGCCAGCGCGGCATCGCGCAGTTCGCGCAGGGTGGCGGGTGCGATCGCGGCGCCGGCGCGCTGCACCGCCGCCATCACGGTGTCGTAGTTGCGCAGGCCGCGCTCGTGGGTGTCGCTGTAGCCCTTGACCAGCCGCTGGCACTGCGCGATCTCGATCGCCAGTTCGGGATGGCGCGGTGCGATCTCGGCGATGCGCGTGAGCCATTCCTCGATGCGCCGGTTCTCCTCGGCGTAGCGCAGGGTCGAACGGCGCCAGCGCTTGCAGGCCGCCACCGCGCGCAACATCAGGTAGCCGTGCAGCGAGCTGGTCTGGATCACACGGCCCTTCTGCGTGAGGTGCTCGACCACCCGGCGCGGCAGGCGTGAATCCATCAGCCAGCGTCCGATGCCCGCCGGCAGCGTCTCGCAGATCTCCTGCAGCCGCGGATGCATGTACTCGTTGATCGCCAGCACCTGGCCGTCCTGCACGCGCGCCTCGCCGCGCACGCGGTCGAAACGGGACGACCGCGTCTTGAGGGCCGCGACGCGGGCCGTGTCCTCGTAGGACATCCACAGGGCCAGGTGGCGCGCGGTCTCTCGCAGCAGGCGGCCGTCGTCGTCGCTCGGCAGCGAGGCGACGGCGGCCATGCGGTCGAGGTACAGGCCGGCATAGTCGAGGTCCTGGTAGTCGATCAGCCGGCGCACGCCTTCGAGCAGGAAATTGTGAGCCGACGACGGAAAGTCTCGTTGCACACGCTCAACCAGCGCCCGCACCGCGGGATGGCGCGGCTGCGGCGCCGGCATGGCGGCTTCGGCCACGACGGCCTCGGGCTCCCGCTCGCCCTGCGCGCGCAGGTAGGCACCACCGAAGGCCTCGAGGCTGGGCTTGACGCCGACCCCGCCGCGCTCGATCGTGGCCTCGAACTGGGCCCGGCTGAAAGGCAGCACGCCGGCGCCCGCGAGCGCGCCGAACAGCACCGCGCTGATCACGCTGCCCGAGGCCTCCGCAGCCTGCGCCATGTCGAAACGGATGAAGCGCTTGGCGGCGCGCTCGGCATGCTTGAGCAGTTCGCTGCTGTCGACCCGGCCGTCGCCCAGCGCGCTCTTCTCGGCAATCGAGTAGACGCGGTGCGTCGAGGCGACCAGCGTGGTGCGGTCGCGCGTGACCAGCCCGCGCTGCACCGCACGGCCGGCTTCCATGAGTTCCGAGGCCAGCACGACGTCGACATCGCCCGGCAGCGGCATCAGCGCGAGCACCGGCCGGCCGCCGTCGGCTTCGGCCTGCGCCTCGGGGTACAGCTCGACGTAGTAGATGGTGGCGCCGGTGCGCTGGGCCACGCCCGGCACCGAGGTGGTCTGCGCCAGGTAGCCGTTGGCCTCGCCCATGTCGACGATCCAGTCGGCCAGCACGCCGCCGCCCTCGCCGCCCATGGCGAGAATTGCAATCTTGATAGGTTGTGCGCGCATCGTGGTCCGTTCAGAAAGCATAGGCCGCGCGKCGCTTGGCCTCGCCCTTTTGCAGCCAGCCGATGACCCGCGCGCGGAGGCTTTCGCGCAACAGGTCCCAGCGGCTCGGGTTGCTCACGATCTGCGCCTTGTAGAACGACGGGCAGAGCACCGCTGCATGCGAGACCTCGCCGCAGACGCCGCAGCCGACGCAGCTGTCGAGCACGGTCGCCACCGGGTCGGTGCGCAGCGGATCGGGGTTCGGCTTGATCGACAGCGACGGGCAGCCGGACAGCCGGATGCAGGAGTGGTCGCCGGTGCAGGTGTCGGAGTCGACGCCGAACTTCTCGCGCACCATGCGCTTGCCGTCTGCGATCGCCTTGCGCACCAGCGGCTTCTCGCGGCGCTGCCGGTTCAGCATGCATTCCGACTGCGCGATCAGCACCTTCGGTCCCTTCTCCTTGGTCGTCAGCGCGTCCTTCAAGGCATCGCGCATGCCGGCGACGTCGTAGGTGCGGCGCAGCGTCCGCACCCACTTGACGCCGACGCCGCGCACCGCGCGCTCGATTGCGTGGCCGGTGCTACGGGTCGCATTGTTCGCATTCGACGACAGGATGTCCTGCCCGCCGGTGGCGGAGGTGTAGTTGTTGTCGACCACGATGGTCAGGTTGTCGCTGCGGTTGAAGACCGCGTTGGCGACGCCGCTGGTCAGGCCGTTGTGCCAGAAGCCGCCGTCGCCCATCACCGAGATCGCCCGCTTGCCTGCCGGCGCATTGAGCGCCGACGCGCCGGCGCCGCCGAGCCCGTAGCCCATGGTCGTGTTGCCGATGTTGAAGGGCGGCAGGATCGAGAACAGGTGGCAGCCGATGTCGGCGCTCACGTGGTGCGCACCAAGCTCGCGTTCGACCAGCTTCATGGCGCTGAAGATCGGCCGCTCGGGGCAGCCGGTACAGAAGCCCGGCGGTCGCGCATGCACGCTGTCGCCCAGCGGAAGCGAGGGCTCGGGCGCGGCGTCGACGCCGATCGCGGCGACTTCGGTCAGCGGGATCACCTTGCGCACCGGCGCCGGGACCGGCAGCGGCTGCAGCCGCTCGTAGCGCTCGCAGAAGACGCGCGCGCCCTTCAGCAGTTCGGCCGCCGTGTACTCGCCGGCAACCGGCAGCATGTCCTTCCCGTGCAGCACGGTCGTCGAACCGGCCTGGCGCAGGATGGTCGCCAGGTTCTGCTCGACGAAGTTGGGCTGGCCTTCTTCGACCACCAGCACCGCGCGCTTGCCTTCGCAGAAGCGCAGCACCTCGCTCTCGATCACCGGGTAGGCGACGTTCATGACGTAGAGCGGCACCTTGGAGTTGCCGTAGACGTCGGCGAGGTCGAGGCGCTCGAGCGCGCGCAACATCGTGTTGTAGCTGCCGCCCTGGACGATGATGCCGATGTCGTCGGCGCCTTCGGAGAAGAACTCGTTGAGCCCGCGCTCCTCGATGAACTTGACCGCGGCGGGCCAGCGCTCGCGCACCTTCTCCTGCTCGTGGACGAAGCTGGCCGGCGGCAGCACGATGCGGCCGACGTCGCGCTGCGGATTCTCGAGCGCGTCCTGCAGCGTGAACTTGGCGCGCTTGTTGTCGCCGGCGATGAAGTGGCCGTGCACATGGCAGGCGCGGATGCGCAGTTGCAGCATCACCGGCGTGTGGCTGGCCTCCGACAGCTCGAAGCCCTGCTTCACGGCCTCGACGATCGATGGCAGGTTGGGCCGCGGATCGAGCAGCCAGATCTGCGACTTCATCGCGAAGGCATGGCTGCGCTCCTGCATGATCGAGGAGCCCTCGCCGTAGTCCTCGCCGACGATGATCAGCGCGCCGCCGGTCACGCCGCCCGAGGCCAGGTTGGCCAGCGCATCGGAAGCCACGTTGGTGCCGACCGTGGCCTTGAAGGTCACGGCGCCGCGCAGCGGATAGTTGACCGAGGCCGCCAGCGTCGCCGCGGCGGTGGCCTCGCTGGCGCTGTTCTCGAAGCGGATCCCATGGTCGGCCAGAATGTCCTGGGCATCGGCCAGCACGTCCATCAAATGCGAGATCGGGGCGCCTTGGTAGCCGGCGACGTAGGACACGCCGGATTCCAGTAAGGCCTTGGTGACTGCCAGAATGCCTTCACCCCGAAACACGTCACCGCCGGAAAGCCGGAGCTTCTTCACCTCTTCGACGAACGATCGCTCTGCCATGGTGTTCCTTCATTCTTGGGACTGCGCGGGCCACTATCGGCACCGCGGTCTCTATAATGTTGACAACTGAATGTATTCACAATCATGAATACCCCTAGACAAGCAAGCAGCGTGCCCGCCACGAGTCAGGGGCCGTTCAGGGAAGAGGCGACCGCCCCGAGCCACCGCTTCGTCGACGACTACCTGCCTGCGCTGCTGGCGCAGGCGAGCCAGCTGATCTCTTCGGAGTTCCATCGGGTGGCGCGCCAGCATGGCTTCTCGGTCTCCGAATGGCGTGTGATGGCCTCGCTGGCCGGCGGCCAGGCCATCAGCATCGGCGCGCTGGCGCAGGTCACGGTGACCAAACAGCCGACCGTGACGCGGCTGCTCGACCGCATGGAAGCGCGCGGCCAGATCGAGCGCCTGCCCCATGACAGTGATCGGCGTGTCACTCTGGTGCGCATCACGCCCCAGGGCACCCAGGCTGTGGAGCACCTGATGGAGCTGGCGCGCGAGCACGAGCGGCGGGTGCTCGAGCCCTTCGGCCTGGAGCGCGCCGAGGAACTCAAGCGAACGCTGCGCCACATCATTGCGCTGCATGCGCGTGCGCCGGGCGAGGCAGTCGAAGACGACGAGTGAGGCGCCGTCGGCTCGGCGCTCAGCGACGGGGCACCAGCACGGCGCGGCCGCGATGGCCGCGCTGGGCGATCCAGTCCATGGCCGCCGCAGCCTCTTCCAAAGCGAAGGATTGGGTGTCGAGGCGGAGGCGGCCGTCGGCCAGCCGCTCGAGCAACTGCGGCGCCGCCGCCCGGCCGGCGGCTTCGCGGCGGAACATGTTGAGCGGCAGCAGCGCGACGTCGCGCTGCAGGAAATGCGCGAGGTCCAGCGTCAGCGCGTTGCCTGCGGTGTAGCCGACCAGCACCGCCCGACCGCCGGCCTCCACCCGCGGGAGGGCGGCGGCCAATACCGGCCCGCCGACGGTGTCGACCAGCAGGTCCACGGACACCGAGGCCAGTGCCGCGGACGGATCGTCACCGAGCACGACAACCTGCGCCGCAGCCGGCATCGCCTGCGCCTGCGCCGCATCGCTCACCACCGCCGTGACGTCCGCACCGGCATCGAGCGCCAGTTGCACCAGCAGCGAGCCGACCGCACCGGTCGCGCCCGTCACCGCCACGCGCTCGCCGGCGCGCAGTCGCGCGACCTCGTGCAGCGCGACCCAGGCCGAAGTGCAGGGCGAGAAGAAGGCCGCGCCGAGGGTCGCGGGCACCGCATCGGGCAGCAGGCCCAGCGCCTCGTCGGGTGCATCGATCAGCTCGCACCAGGTGCCATCGAACAGCGTGCCCAGGCCGCTGCCGCGCAGCCACACACGTTGCCCTTCCGTATGGCGGGTACTTGCAACGACGACACCCGCGGCCTCGACGCCCGGCGTGTAGGGAAAGGGCGGATGCTTCAAGAAGCTGCCGCGCCAGACGGTGCGGTCGATGTGGCCGACAGTGGCGGCCTCCATGCGCACGATCGTGCGGCCCGGCAGCAAGGACGGCTCCGCCACCTGCGCCAGCACAGGCGGGGCGTTGAAGGCGTGCACGCGCACCGCTTTCATGCGCGCGTCTCCAGGAAGGCGAGCACCGCGGCAGCGAAGGCCTCGGGCATCTGGTCGGGCAGCGGCACCATGCCGCCCGCGATGTCGACGATGCGCGCCTGCGGCAGCTCACGCTGCAGTTCGGCCGCATGAGGCGAAGCGAAGGGGTCGTCGGTGGCGCGCAGGATCAGCACCGGCTGCCGCACGCGATGGATGCGCGCTTCCATCCGGTAGGCGGCGACCGCGCGATGCCCGTCCTCGGGGCTGCCGCTGGCCTTGAGCGCATCGCGCACGAAGGCCTCCAGCAGTTCGGGGCGCCCGGCCGGATAGAAGCCCTGGCGGCGCTGCCACAGCGCGGCCAGGTGGCTGCCGTCGTCGCTGGGCGCAACCTCGTCGATCGGCGGCCGCGCGGCACGCGCGCGCCGGAAGCCCTGGTCGGTGAAGGGCGTGGACGACAGCACCAGGCTGCGCACCCGCTCGGGGAAGGCGGCCGCGATCTCGACCGCGATCACGCCGCCCGTGTGGTGGCCGACGATATCGGCCCGCGCGATGTGCAGCGCGTCCAGCAGTTCGGCCGCGACCCGGGCCCAGCCTTCGATGCTCGCCGGCCCGTCGGTCGCCGCCGAGTCGCCGAAGCCGGCGGTGTCCATCGCGATCGCACGACAGCGCGCGCCAAGAAGAGGCAGCACCTCGCGGTACTCGGTCCAACTGCGTGGCGACTGGTGCAGCAGAAGCACCGGCGGCGCCTGGGCGTCGCCGCATTCGGCGTAGTGCACCTGGCCCACCGACAGATCGGCGAAGGCGCGCCGGATCTTCATGCCAATGTCTCGGCGGCAGGCGGCTGCCAGAGCCCGGCATGCTTGAGCATGCCCAGCGTGCGCGACAGCACGTCGCGGCGGTAGGCGCCGACGTCGCGCCCTTCGTAGTCGTAGAAGCCGCTGCCGCTCTTCAAGCCGAGCCGACCTTCGTCGACCATCCGGTCGACGATCGCTGGCGCGGTGTAGCGCGCCTTGTCGATCGAGTCCGACATCTCGCGGCTCGCATGATGCAGGATGTCGCAACCGCCGAAGTCAATGAACTCGACCACGCCGAGCGCCGCGAAGCGCAGCCCGAGGCCGTAGCGCGTGGCCTTGTCGATCTCTTCCGCGGTGGCGGCGCCCTCCTCGATCATGCGGGCCGCCTCGTTCATCACCAGCGCCTGCAGCCGCGGCACGATGTAGCCGGGCGTGGCGCCGCAGACCACCGGCAGCTTGCCGATGGCCTCCATGATTGCCTTGGTGCGCGCCAGCACGGCCGGGTCGGTGCCCGGATGGCAGCTCAGCTCGACCACCGGGATCACGTAGGCCGGGTTGAGCCAGTGCATGTTGAGAAAACGCTCGGGCTTGTGCACGAGCGCCGCCAGCTGCGTCACGAGGATGCTGCTGGTGGTCGATGTGATGATCGCGTCGTCGCGGCAATGGCGGTTGAGCCATTCGAAGGCCTCGCGCTTGGCTTCGATGGTCTCGGGCACGCCTTCGAACAGCAGTTCGGCGGCGGCCAGCGCCGCCGGCGCATCCGCTGCGTTCACGAACTCGACCCGCGCAGCGATCGCCGCGACCTGTTGCGCATCGATCACGCCGAGCTGGGCCAGCCCCGCGAGACTGCCTTCGATCTCGGCCCGCGCCTCGCTGCGCAGCTTGTGCCAGGCCTCGCCACTGCGGACGCGAAGGTCGACCAGCGAAATGCGATGGCCCGCATAGGCGAAGGCGATCGCGATGCCGCGGCCCATGCGGCCCGCGCCGACGGCGGCGAAGCGAGGCAGCTCAGTCGCCATCGTGCAGTCTCTGCTTGAGTTGAGCCGCGGTCAGGCCGGCGAGGCCGAGCGTCTCGAGCGTGCGCGGTCCGCGGCGCAGATCGCGGCCGAGGAAGCCTCCGACGATGGCCAGCAGCCCGTGCGCGATCGGCGCATCGACGCCGACGAAGCGCGCGGTCGAGGCCAGGAAGGCCAGGCCGAGCTCGGTGTCCTCGGTGATGTAGCGGTGCGTATGAAGGTCGATCTTCTCGCGCCAGTCGCCCGACTTCACCAGCTGCTTGTGGGCGTCGCCGTACATCCACTGGTCGTTGTTGTAGTGGTCGGCCAGCGGATAGTGCTTCGCCCCCTGACCCAGCGCCTCGCGCACCGCGATGCGCTCCTGGTCGAGCCTGTCGGTGACGTCGCGCACCGCGGGCTGCGTGCCTTCGTTGTGGATGTCCCAGCGCTCGAAGTGCTGCAGCGGCGCGGCGTTCATCACCATCAGCGGCGGGTGGATCACCGGACCGGCGTTCATCAGTGCGCCGGAGAGCGCATCGCCGCAGCCATGCACGCTCGGGTAGGCCTTGCTGATGACCTCGATCGCCTGCTGTTCCTTGCGCGCCGGATAGACACCAGTCGGCAGTCGGATGGCGCGGATCGTCACGTTCACCTCGCGCTCGCCGTGCTTGCGCGCGAGGTAAGGCAGCGTGCCGGTCTCGGCCCAGGCGACATCAGCACGGTTGCCGGCCTCGGCCACCCGGCGCGCCATCACGTAGCTGCCGAAGGTGCCCGGCGGCAGGAACACCACCTGGCCGTCGACCAGGTGCGGCGCCATCGCGCGGGCGATGTCTTCCTGTGCGATGGCCGGGGTCGGGATCACGATCAACTCGGCATCGCGCAAGGCGGCACCGATGTCGGCGGTGGCCAGCGCGATCTTCACGTCGCGGCTGCCGTCGGCATCCTTCAGCG
>NZ_JBFUIU010000141.1:0-15081 GCF_056401695.1 Variovorax sp. P4_D9 | reverse complement strand
CTTCAGATCGGCTGCGGACTTGATCTCGCGCCCGGATGATGTGACGTGGCGGAAACCGTTGTCCCAGATCTTCGACACGGTGAAGAGCGGTGTCTTCGCGATTTCTGCGCGGATGTGGTTGCCCAGATCGCCGTCCATCGCCTTCCAGACATCGTCATAGTTCTTGAAGGCGAAGCCGACGCTCGTGATGCCCGAGACAGGCACGAAGGTCGACAGGATCAGCGACGACAGGTTGAAGAACTCGACCGAGCCATTTCGCACCTGCGTCAACAGATCCGTGTCGCTGCCGAGCTGATTAGCCGGGAAGAGCTTGATGCTGACCCGGCCCGACGTGGCTTCTCGGATGCGGTCGTGCGCTTCCTTGGCGCGCAGGTTCACCGGGTGGGTCGGATCCTGGCCGGTGGCGTACTTGAGTTCGAACTCGGCGGCGTCCGCGCGGCGCGTGACGATCGAGAACAGCGGCAGTGCTGCGCCTGCAGCCAGCAGCTGGCGACGATTGAACTTCGGGGCGGTGAGCTTGGGCTCGGTCATGTCTGTCTCCTTGGTTGTAGGAATGAAGGAATCGCTGACTCAATGGATCAACATGCCGCCATTGACGTCGAGGGTGATGCCCGTGCAGTACAGCGACAGGTCGCTCGCAAGGAACACGCAGGCGCCGGCGATGTCTTCGGCGCGACCCAGGCGGGCCAGCGGAATCGTCTCGGCGATCTCGGCCTTCTTCTCTTCGGTGAGCTTGCCCTTGATGATGTCGGTGCCGATCAGGCCGGGCGTGATGCTGTTGATGCGGATGCCCTCGGGCCCGAACTCTCGCGCCATGGCGCGCGCCAGGCCAAGGACACCGGCCTTCGCGGCCGAGTAATGCGGACCGCCCAGGATGCCGCCGCCGCGCTGCGCGGAGACTGAAGAGATGCAGACGATCGATCCGCTGCCCTGCTTCTGCATGGCAGGCAACACGGCCTGCGACATGTACAAGGTGCCGCGCAGGCTGACGTCGAGGATGCGGTCGTAGTCGGCGCCGCTGATCTCGAGCGTTTTGACGGGTTGCGTGATGCCCGCGTTGTTGACCAGTGCATCGATGCGACCGAATGCCTTCAGCACGGCCGCGGCGCCGGCATCGCACGAGGCCTTGTCGGTCACGTCAGCGACGATCCCAAGATGGTCGTGGCCCAATTCGGCGGCCGCCGCCGCAGGGTCGGCGCGCTCCAGGTCGAGTACGGCGATTCGGGCTCCGTGGGCAGCCATCAGGCGTGCCGTAGCGAATCCGAGACCGTTGAGGCCGGCGCCGCCGGTGATGACGACAACTTTGTCCTTGAGTAGCATCGATTTGTCTCCTAAGGGTTGTGAATTCGATGCGGCCCCGACAGGCACTTTGTCGCCGGTGACCGCTGCAGCACGAAGTGGATTTGCTCCGTTGGGGTCAATGGTCGTCAGATACGAGGATGACGACAAGCGATGTGTTTTCAGCCTAAGATGACGCTTCATCACTCAACGACCGGGTTGACCCTATGTCCACACTGCCCGCCGTGACCAACCTGCAAGCCTTCGAAGCCGTGGCGCGGCGACGAAGCTTCGCGCTCGCAGCGTCCGAACTGCACCTCACTGCCTCGGCGATCAGTCATCAGGTTTCGCGTCTCGAGGCGCACCTTGGCGTTCGGCTTTTCGAGCGCAGCGCCCACGGTGTCCGCCTGAGCGCTGCGGGCGAGATGTACCTGTCGAAAGTGGGTGGCGCGCTCTTGGCCATCGCATCGGCGACCGATGACTTGCGCCAGGGTGTGAGCAACAGCCTGTACGTGCATTCGGCACCAAGCATCGCGAGCCTTTGGTTGATGTCACGGCTGCGCGGCTTCGCCCAGGCCTACCCGGACATCTCGCTCAACCTGTCAGCGGCGCACACCCCCAGCGATTTCGCCCTCGGGCAGGCCGACGTCGACATCCGCTACGGCATACCGAACTGGCCTGACCTGGTGGTGGAGCCCCTGTTCGAGGAACGCATCGTGCCGCTCGCCAGTCCCGAGTTCATCAAGCAGCATGGCTTGAAGCGCGTCGATCAACTCTCCGCGGTGAAGTTGATTCAGAGCAATGTCAGCGTGGTGCAATGGTCGGACTGGTTCGCACAGTTCAGCGACAAGCGGGCGCCGGAATGGTTCGCCGTGCGCTTCGATCGGGCACAGATGTCGCTCGATGCTGCGACTCAGGGGCTCGGAGTTGCACTCGAAAGCACGACGATTGCCGCCAGGCACATTGCCGAACGCAAGCTCAAACCCGTGTTCGGCCTCGATCAAGCCGTCAAGGTCAAGGCCCACTTCGCCGTGTATCCATCGCGGCACGCAAAACGACCGTCTGTGGAGGCGTTTCTGGAATGGATTCACGGCGAAGCAGCAAGAAGCTGAACGCACCCACGGTGTGGACCTCTTTGCCGGTGCGTCACAAGGATGTGACCCTGAAACCCCCGCACCGGCTTACGTGCCTTCCGAGCGACCGCTTTCCAATTGCGAAGCGGACTTCGAGAAGCATCACGCGAATGACGGCAGAGGGCTCAGAACGCCAGTACGCGACATTGGTAAGCAGCCATTCACACGCGACGCTATCCAGGTTGTCCATTGCCGCCAGCGCTCCGACCAGCGTCCCTGACTCGGATTCCTCAATGATGTCGACGAAGGTCAAGTCGTCGTTTCGCTGCAGCCTGAATTCAACGAATACCTGCAACGCAGCGGTTGCTGCCTTTCCCGGTCGCTCGGTGAACTCGCGCGGTGGAGCCGATTCCGGTCGTTCCCATGCCGCGCTGCTGTTCAGGTCCGTCGGAGTGGCTGTCCGGGCCCACTGCGGTCTTACATGTCGCGCGAATCGGCGCCCGAAAACTGCCCTTCAGCGGCGAGAACCCAGCAATCACGCAACCTCGGGCACTCGTTCTGAACCCGCGGGGGGAAGCGTCCTCCAGCTTTCACTTCTGATCTTCCGCTCCGAAGCGTAAAGCGGCCCTTGGGTGTCGGAGCACCAGACGTCGGCGGCCGGCCCAAGACCTGACGGTCGAGCGTGGCACTCCAAAGTAGTCTGTCAACGCGAATGAATCGCCTCAAGTGAGCTTTCCGAGCCACAGCGATAGGTCGTCCAGCGTCTCGCGCAAGGCCTTGAACCGCTGCGCGCCCAGATGTGCCGTCCATTCTTGCTCGATCGCGGCTAGGCAATTGCGGATCTGAGCAAACATTTCCCAGTCCCAACGGCAGGATGAGGCTGCCGCGCAATCCGACAAGCTCGCATGCGATTGGCCACGCAGAGCGTAACATTCATCGGCAACTAGCAAAGGGTTCGACGGRTGTGAACGAATCTGGTCTCAGGCAGCGCCTAGCAGCGATCCTCGCCGCGGATGCGGCGGGCTATTCGCGCCTGATGTCGATCGACGACCGCGCGACCGTGGCCGCGCTCGATGCGGCGCGCGCGGTATTTCGTGCTCAGATCGAGTCGAACCATGGCCGTGTGATCGACATGGCTGGCGACTCGGTGCTCGCCGTGTTCGAGACCGCGGCCGGTGCGGTCACCGCGGCCGTTGCTGTTCAGCATGAGCTAGGCATGTCCTGCAACGCCGCGCCGCAGGATCGGCAAATGCGCTTTCGGATCGGCGTTCACATGGGCGACGTGATCGAGAAGGCGGACGGCACAGTGTACGGCGACGGGGTGAACATTGCAGCGCGGCTGCAGGCGCTGGCCGAACCGGGCGGCATCACCGTATCGGACGCAGTGCACGGGGCCGTGAGGAGCAAGGTCAGCGCGGAGTTTGTCGATCAGGGCGAACAGCAGGTGAAGAACATTGGCCATCCAGTGCGGGCCTTCAAGGTGGCGCCCGCGAGGCCATCGGTGAATGTCGCCGTGGCGGCATCGCCATCGTCTGCTCCGGTGCTGCTTCTGCCTGACAAGCCCTCGCTCGCGGTGTTGCCGTTCACCAACATGAGCGGAGACCCCGAGCAAGAGTACTTCGCCGATGGCATCACGGAAGACATCATCACCGACGTCTCCAAGATATCCGGCCTGTTCGTGATCGCCCGCAACTCGTCCTTCACCTTCAAGAAGCAAAGCGTCGACATCAAGGACGTCGGAAGAAAGCTCGGCGTGCGACATGTGCTCGAAGGCAGCGTGCGAAAGGCTGGCACGAGGGTGCGCATCAATGTGCAACTCATCGATGCCGAATCCGGCGGCCACGTCTGGGCCGAGCGATATGACCGGGACCTCGAGGACATCTTCTTGGTCCAGGACGAGGTGACGCGAAAGATCGTCCATACGCTCGAAGTGACCCTCACCGGCAGCGAACGAGCGCGCCGGCAGGATCGCGGCAAGGTCAATGTCGAGGCCTACGACTGCCTCATTCGCGCGAAAAGCTGCATCCGGGATTTCAATGCCGCAGCGCTCGTCGAGGCCCGTGCCATGCTGGAGCGCGCGCTGGCGATCGACCCGGGGCTGGCGCAGGCCTATGGGTACTTGGCGATATGCTGCAGCGTCGAGTATGTCAACGCATGGAATGGTCGCAAGGCGAGCGATCTGGAACAGGCCCTGGCGCTGGCACGCAAGGCGTGCGAGGTCGACGCGTTCGAAGCGGTTTCGCACCACGCGCTGGCCGTCGCCCTGATGTGGCTGCGAAGGCTGGACGAAGCCGAGAGCGCGGCGCGGCGGGCGATCGAACTCGACCCGAACTCTTCCCAGTCCCATGGGGCCCTAGGCAACGTGCTGCATTTCACAGGACGGCACGACCAAGCGCTCGCGTCATTGGAACGGGCGCTTCGGCTCGACCCGGAATTCAACCTGTGGATGCATGCTCTGGGGCGGGTCCTATTCACCCTCGTGCGCTACAACGAGGCCGAAGCGACGTTCAAGCGGCGCCTGATCCACATGCCCGCGTCGGACGTCACGCGCGCCTACCTTGCCTCGCTTTACGGTCATACCGATCGTCAAGACGAGGCCCGTCGAGTCTGGCGAGAACTGATGGCCATAAACCCCCAGTACACGATTGAACACACGCTGCGAGTCCTGCCTTATAGGAACCCCGCGCCCCTCGAACAGTTCGTGGAGGGTCTGCGCAAGGCCGGGCTGGCGCAATGAGTCCGGTATTACGGTTGTCTAGTCAACGCCCTTTGAAGCGCGCGTCAGTCCTCCAGTGCCCGAATGGGTTGATTCGGGCGAAGGCCGAACGGCTGGGCTCAAGCCAAGACCTGACGGTCGAGCGTGGCACTCCAAAGTAGTCTGTCAACGCGAAAGTTTTTTGGGTGCGATCCCATCGTCCGATCCAGGCTCAGCTCCGAATGACTGGTCTTGGCCGGTCTTGGCCGCATCCTGCCATATCGGTATCTGCGTCGGCAGGCGACATCCGGCCGATTGAATCAGCCGTTCTGGGCTCCGTCGGCGTCCTTCTTTGCCATCCACGGCAAGATTGCTGTATCCGCAGGTGGCGGACCTCGGCCGTCAAAACGGTGCCGGTCCCAGCCACGCCACAGCCGCAGCGTCGGTCATTGGAGCTCCCTGCAGCTGCCGAACTCGCAACGGATTGCGATCGAGTGGCCGTTGCTGCAGGGCACGCTGTAGGTCTCGAAGCCGGGGCCCTTGGTACTGAGGCTGGGCGGCGCAGGCTCGGTTCTTGGCGAGCTTCTCGGCGTTTTAGGTGTCCCGGCCGGTGGGCCTAGATGAAGGCATGTGTGCGACCGGACTTGGCCGCGAGYGTGAGTTCGCGGCCGAGCTTGGCAGCTGTCGTTCGGCATGATCGCCCGGTTGCGCAACGGGTGCTGTCGGCGAGATTGGTGAACGGGCAGTCCCGGCCACTATGGATAGATCTCAACTAGGCGTACGTCGTGCGGCCGCGCCGTTCTTGCGTCTGAACCAAAGACTTACCCGCGCGGGGCGCGTGGTCCACATGGTTCGCGGGCACCATGGGTCAGTCCGGGCCAAGCTGCGGCGCGAGCGACAACTCCCACGCAGCTCCGGCCGACACAACCCAGCCGCCGGTGGGCTCCGGGAAATGCGTGCCAAGCACCAGCACGTTGCGGTCGGCCTGCTCAGCCAGGAAACGCCGCCGCGTCAGGCGCGCCATTGCCGGGTCCACGTCAAATCGCGTGGCCCGGTCGGGTTCGCAGCACTGCACCGGGTGGTGCATCAAGTCTCCGGTGATCACGGCTTCGTATCCTTGCGAGCGGATGCGCACGCTCACATGCCCCGGCGTGTGGCCGGGCGTGGGCTCAAGGCGCACTTCCGAGGTCAGCGCGTAGTCGGTCTCTACCCATTGCACCAGGCCCGCGTCGATGACGGGCTGCACCGAATCGACCATCGCTTGTTGATTGGGAGCTTCGCGCGCAAGCGACCAATGCTCGTACTCGAGGCGACCGAACAGATAGTGCGCATTGACAAAGGTGGGCAACCAGCGACCGTTCACCCAGCGCGTGTTCCACCCCACGTGATCCACATGCAGATGAGTGCAGAGCACCGTGTCGATGGACTTCGGCGCGAACCCGGCTTGTTCGAGATCGGCGAGAAACGTGGTCTGCAGTCGGTCCCACATCGGCTGTTCACGGGGCTTGTCGTTGCCCACACAGGTATCGACTACGATGCGCCGGCCTTCGGACTCGATCACGAAACAATGAATCGACGCGAACAGGCGCCCATCGGCATGCGCGAAGTGCGGCCGCAGCCAGCGGTGCACCTGCACCTGTTCCGGCGTCATGCCCTCGAATAAGAATGAAGGCGGGAAGGCGCCACGCCCCTCGACGACCTGGGTCACCCTTACCGAGCCGATTTGCCAGTTGCGCATGGCGCTCCTTTGCTGCCAAATGTCAGGTTGCCCCGGGGACTGAAAAGACGGGCTCCCGCGCGGCGTCACATCGCGGCTATGGTGATCGAGGGATCACGAATCCGGCGACCTTCGGACATGCYCTTCGGTGGCGCTGTCCCTGTCAATGTCTGCGATGGCACGATCGCCCGAGGGCAAGCACGTTCTGTCACTCGAGAACCGGCGGGTGTTGCGGCAATGCACCGTTTGCGGCATTGGGGCTACTTCGAAGAGCCGGACGGCTGCGGCGGTCCCGAGAAACCATGTTCGCAACTTCGACAGACTTTGAGTTTCGCCGCTGCTGTTGCCGAGTTTGGCGATCACGCCGCAGCTCCTCCGTCGACGTCGAGTGAAATCCCCGTGATGAAGCTGGCGTCGGGGCTTGCGAGGAAGGCTACYGCCGCYGCGATCTCTTCGGGCCGGCCATAGCGGCCGAGCGGAATGGYTGCCTTCTGCACGGCGGCGAAGTCGCCGTCCTGCGGGTTCATCTCTGTGTCGACCGAGCCTGGCTGCACGGTGTTGACGGTGATGCCGCGCGGGGCGAGGTCGCGCGCCCAGCCGCGGGTGTAGGCGGASACTGCTGCCTTCGTCGCCGAATAGTCGGCCACACCMGGCCAGGGCGTGCGATCGGCGGCGSCGGAGCCAATCGAGATGATGCGGCCRTGGTCGCTGATGAGCGGCACTGCCGCRCGCACGGCAGCGGCCAYGCCGCCGACGTTGATAGCGAACTGGCGTTCCAAGGCGGCGACGTCGCTGTCGGGCGCGCCCACCTGGCCGACCACGAACACGCCGGCGTTGTTTACGAGGATGTCGAGCTTGCCGAAACGCCGTGCGGCATTGTTCACCAGCGCTTCGACCTGCAGCGGGTCGGCTTGGTCGGCCTGAAAGGCTGCGGCGCGCGCGCCCAGATCCTTCAGTTCCTTAATCAGCGCCTCAGCGCGGTCGGCGGAGGCCGAATAGCTGATGACGACATCGGCGCCATCGTGCGCCAAGCGGCGCGCGATGGCGGCACCGATGCCGCGTGAACCGCCGGTGACGAGGGCGACTTTATTAGCGAGGGGCTTGGACATGCTGTTCTCCGAGAAGGTGAGTGGTGACGGGATGAAAAGTTTGGGATCGGACCCGGCGCCGACCAAAGGTGGGCGGGACACGCTTATTTCCGGGCGGCAAAGCGTGTTGCCGTGGCCAGGCCGATGCCGGCACTGGCGCCAGTGATCAGCGCGCCTCTTTGTCGGCGAGTCTCATGCTCATGATGAACCTTTCCTTGTTGCACTCGCTGTCGAGTTGACAGCGAGGTTCGGTTCCTGATGAGGCTGAGGTATTACGCTGCCAGGGCGGCCGCGGCAACGACGTTCGTAGCGACGTCGATGTTGCCGTGAACGGCCTTCGAATAAGGGCACATGTCATGCGCTGCACGCGCGATGGCTTCTGCCACGTCAAGTGCGATGCCCGGCATGCGTACATCGATCCGGGCCTGAATGAAGTACGCGTCGCGGATATGGCCGAGATCCACTTCGATGTCGACTGACATGTCGGAGGGCAGCGCCACCTTCTTCGCCTTGGCTGCGACGCCTAGTGCGCCGGTGTAGCAGGCCGACCAGGCTCCGGCGAACAACTGCTCCGCGGTCGGATGCAACGGGATCGCCTTGAGAACGATTTCATTGCCGGCCTTGCCAGGAGTTGACAGTTGGATGTCGATGCGGTCATCGGCGCGCGGGGCGCCCTCACGGCGGCTGGCCGTCGTATGGGTCTTGCCCGTCAGCAGCACGGTTTGGATCTTGGTGGTCATTTCGGATTCCTTTTCGGTTTGGTTCGCCCTGCAATCGGAGCGCAGACGCATGTGTTGCGCCGTGCGCCATTGGCATCGCGATAGGGCGTGGATCGCTTGCCGGGAACGGATGGAAGGGGGCGGAAGGCCAGGAGGTGAGTGGCGATGGCATGAAGTGTCAGAGCGGACCCTGCTCTGACCAAGATGGTGGGCGGGACATCTTTATTTCCAGTTCGCCAATAATCCGGCGATGGACCAAATCGCAGCCATGCGCGTATTCGCCCGGGTCGTCGAAGCCGGCACCTTCACGCGGGCGGCCGACTTGCTGCAGATGCCAAAGCCCAGCGTGACCAARCTGGTCCAGCAACTSGAGAGCCACTTGCGTGTGAAGCTGCTGCAGCGTACGACGCGGCGTGTCACSGTGACGCCGGAGGGCGCYGCCTACTACGAGCGCATCTCRCGGGTGCTGGCCGAGATCGACGACATAGAGGCCGATGTCACGAATGCACAGGCCARCCCCAGAGGCCGTCTGCGKGTGGACATCGGCTCCTCGCTGGCCAACCGAATCCTGATTCCSAGGCTGCCGGCGTTCCACGCGCGCTACCCGGACATCCTGCTCGAGCTCGGCGTGRGCGAYCGGCCGGTCCACCTGATCGGCGAAGGGGTGGATTGCGTSCTYCGMGGSGGCGTGCTGAGCGAYCCGTCGCTRGTGGCGCGCCGYGTCGCGCAGATGCCCTACATGACCTGCGCGACGCCCGACTACCTGAAGCGCCACGGTACGCCCGCGACGCCGGCCGATCTGCTAGACGGGCACCGGGTGGTGAGCTATTTCTCGTCGCGCACGGGGCGCTACATTCCGCCGTGCTACGAGCGCGGCGACGAGCGCATCGAAATCAATGGGCATGCGGTGATCGCGGTCAACGAAAGCACGGCCCACCTGACGGCGCTGCTGACCGGGCTCGGCGTGGCTCAGACCTATGCCTTCATGGCGCAGCCGCACATCGAGAGCGGGGCACTGATCGAGTTGCTGGCCGACTGGGAACCGCCGCCGGTGCCCGTGTCGGTGGCCTATCCGTCCAGCCGGCATCCAAGCGCCAAGCTGCGTGCTCGACTGGGCTGTGGAAGTGTTCGCTCCTTACGCTTCCGCGCGTCGACGGTGAGAATACACAAACGCCCGCAGCATCTCATGCGCATCGACCGATGAGCACCTGACACCAGTCATTCGCGGCCGGCTTGGCGGCCCCCGCCTTAACGGACGAACCGGATATACCGTGCGCCAGAGCATCGCGGCCCTTGCGCTAGGCTGAGCTCGTTCAACTATCTGGCTCTATCGACGAGTACGGCGCTTTGAACGTCCGCAGAGCGACAGCTCGAAATCGTCCGCGTCCATCGTGTCGGAGCACCGCTATCGCTGCGAAGCCGTCATCTAGATCTGCACGCGCTATGGCGGCAACGGGCCCGCAGCGTCAGTTCGCCAGATGCGGAGCAGACGTTGAAACTCTCACTGTGAGGCCGATGCCAGTCATTCTGGTGCCAAGCCATCCACGACCGGTCGTAAGATGGTGCAGACACAATCCGTTGCTGGCGCGCGGCGACGAGATTGGTCTAGCGCGGAGCAGACGGAACTGCCACCCAACCGAGTCAAGATTTTGTTGACCGACCATGGGGACGACCAACGGTCCTGCTGTACCGCCTGCATCGGCGCGCGAAGCAAGGGAACCTATCGAATCTGCAAGGCGGGTAGTTTTCTAGACTTATGCCCAGCAATTTCTCCCGGCTCTACACGACCTGTAGAGAGGGTCACAAGCCGAGAAACCTCAGCCTTGATTCATAACGGTTTTTCAGCACTCTGCAGGGCATAAGGTTAGACATTGCTCGGCATGTGGTGAGAAACCTCATGCGCGCAGTCAAGGGCGTGGATGCAAACCAAACATAGCGTAGGCACCACCCATTGCCGAATTCTAAGCAAAGTTGGGTTAGGCGCAAGCGACGCGCCGAAGACTCTCTGACAGTGATCGGGCCGATGCCGGGCAACGCCCTGATGCGCTTGGCTCGTTCGTCACTGCCGGCATGCTTCTCGATATGGCGTTCCGCCGCTGCGATGCGCGCGCCCAGGCGCCTCGAGAGCAAGAGCAAGGTCGCGTATGCAGCGGGAGCCAACCTTCGAGTCCGGACCGCGAACTGGAGCTGTCCACAAGCGGTCCCCTACGTACGTCTCGTACAGCGGTCACTCGCGCCTGTCTACCAGCGGCACCACGCAGCCAAATTCCTCTCTGCCCAGCCTGCAGACGAGCGGGCCAGGTCCGACAGCTCTGCACATTGCGCCAGCTGCCGTTTGAGAGCCTCATCGCCCACTGCGTGGCCCGTCAGGATGTCGATCTGTCCCAAGGATTGCGACAAGGCCTGCATCTCGACCTGCCGGGCCACCAGTCGCCTCAGTCGCATGTACAGCGAATCCGCAGAATCGCCTACGCCCATTAGGGTGGATGAGAAGACGCTTCGAGCGCTGCAGCGTGAGCTGCTGACGATGAACGGCAAGATGCCGGGTCCGGAATGGACGGTCTGGGTGACAAGCCGCGGCTGTGACGACGACTTGAGGCGAGGGCGCCACAGCAAAGCGTCCGGCAGTCGTGCCCTGAGTTGATGCGACTGGGCTGCGAGCGCGCCAAAGTTCCCTGCAATCGGTCGATTGTCAGCTGACTATCGCCAAGAGGCCGGTCGCAGGAGCGGTTCATCAATAGTGATGATCTCTTGCCCCAGAATCTTCCTGTGCATGCTCACCGGGCCTTCTCGACAAGCTAAGATCGCGAGCGCCACAGCCCGACGCGGCAATAGGGGGCAGCATGCGTGCATGTCAGCTTGGATACTATGCATCTTGGGGTCGGGCACGCTGCGCCCTCGTAGCCGCTGCAGCCGTCGTGTCGCTTGCGCAGTCGCCCGCCCAAGCGGCAGAGATTGAGCGAAACTGGGCGCTTCACACGAGCCCTACGCAATCGAGCACCGCGTTCGGTGGCAATGCTGCACGCGCCGTCGACGGCAACAGGGATGGCGTATGGAGCCACGGTAGTGTCACGCACACGAACGAGGAAACCGACCCGTATTGGCAGGTCGACCTCGGCGCGGCTCACTATATCGACGAGATCCGTCTTTACAACCGGACCGACTGCTGCAGCGAGCGTCTGAAGGACTTGGCCGTGCTGTTTATGAACAGCAAGACTGGCTTTACCCATCGCGATTTCAGTTCCTCGATTGGCGAAAATCACGAAGGTCCGGACGGCGCCGGAGTTGCCGGGGCGTTCATGAAACCGATCTTCTTTCAGGCCGGCGATCTGGACCCGCGAACGGGGGCGAAGCTTTCTCGAACGACGATCAAAATCGAAGGAAAGGATTGCAACCAAAACGGGCAGCGCGGCTGCCTCATGCGCTTCGTGCGCGTTCAGCTCGCCGGCACAGGCATCCTCTCCCTCGCGGAAGTTGAGCTCATCGAGAAGGTGACCATTCAGGGGGCAGACCACATCGCTGACAGCGCAACCTGGGCGCCGACCGGCGTCATCGCGACGGGTCAAGGTGCAGCACTCGTGGCGGACGAAAAACGTCTAGTTCTGTTCCATCGAGGTGGCGACGGGCTCCTACACATAGCTGCTGATTTTGATCCGCGCCCCGCCGTTGGCGGCTCACCAAGCTTGGCCATCAATGCACCAGCGGCGATCATTGATCCTGCACTTGGCAAGGCCTTTGTTGCAGTTCGCACCGCAACGGGCGACCTGTCCGTACTTGACGCAAAACAAGACGCCGGCACGATCACGTCACCGGTCTGGAAGACGATCGGCAAGACAAGCGCAGCGCCTGCGCTCGCCGAGGCCTGCGGGCGGCTCGTGGCGGCCTGGGTCGATGGATCGCAAATCAAGTCGGCGTGGAGGCCGGCCGACGGGAGCGCGGGCTGGAGCACGCCGCAGATTGTCGTTCCCCAGTCGCTGCCTGTCGCACCTCTGCTCGCCGTCGACAGCAACCAGACGATCGGCATTGCTTATCAACTGCGGACGAGAGCGATCGGGTTTAGAACGGCCGCCTGCGCAGCCGGCGATCCGGCCTGGTCCGCGCAAGCGATCGTTGCACCATCGCGGCAAGGGTTTGCTGGGATCGGGACACTGACAGCCTACGGGCCGCACTTCCTCATCTCCGCGCTCGGATTTGACCGCAAAGGCTATGTCGCTACACAGACGAACGATCCGAGTGGCGGCCAGGTGTGGCAGGCGTTCGAAGCGTTGCCAGCCAGCATGCGTGGTGATCCTGGGTTGCCACTGCTTGAGTCGCCGCGGCTTTTCCTCATGTCCGGATCCTTGGTCGCAGCGGCGCGGCTTCAGCAGACGAGCGAGACGATCTACTGGGTCAAGATGATCAATCAGCTCGCGCCAGGGGACACCTGGATGGGTGGGAGGCCTGTTGGGGGAGCGGGCACGGCATCGATGCCGTTGATGATGGTGTCCTTCGGCCAATCCAAGATCTGGGGCATCTACAACGCGCCTGCCGAGCTCTACGCGGCGACGCGAGGGATCGGTGACAACCGAATATATGCCCTCAATCTCGGGCGCTCGATCGCCCGTGAGGTGCTCACGGCTGACCTCGCCATCGCGATTACTGGACTGCAAAATCGCCCCGGTGATCAAGCTAACCGCGAACTTGAGCCGATGCTCGCGACGAACATCTACGAGCAGATGCTGGGGCTTCTCTCACTGCCGATCTCGGTGCGCGATGCGGTCGTTGGTAGCCAGTGTTCTGGCAAGCTGACGCTCGCAACCGTACTCGAACTCGATCGTGAGTATTTGAGCGGCCAGGCTTCCCCCGGTAGTTGCCCCTACGAGGTCCGGGAAGGCACTGAGCGATATGGCGCGGACATTCTCAGCCACGAGTGGCTGCACATCGCGGCGCCGGCGACAAACATCCTCGGGCAGACTGACTTCACGACGACCTTCAAGTTCGACGGGAACAGCATGACGCCTGCCGACAGCGGGATGCGAGCCTGCAGTCAACTGGCGGCCGTGAGCACCGAATGCGGCGGCGACCCGTGCGAGCTCGCCGGCGATAGCCACGGCTCGTCTCAGCTCGCGAGCACTCGGGACTTCGCGGACAACGAAACGAGCCTGCGCCGCTGGGACAATACCATGGTCTGCGTCGTCAACGGACCCGAGCGCCGGTACCAGGGCGGCTTGCATTGGTACGACATTGGGACGAACGATCACGCGTTCATTCACATGGCAGTCGCGTATCGTTGGTTCGGCGATGACCTTCGTGATACCGCCGCGCGCGATAACGCGCAGGGCAACGATCAGCTGCAGAAGCGCTACGATTGGGTACGCGAGCACTTCTACAACGGCACAGAGTACAACGGTCGCTTGGCACTCGGCGGCTCCATGCCGACCAGCAACCGCAACAACGGCGCCTACGGCATGCCGTCGCGGTGATGGCTGGCTTAGCCTGACCTGCCCCCTTCCAGCCGTACCAGCGTAAACGACAGGAAGTCCGTCAACCAGGAGAATGACGGACACAGGAAGAGCAAGCACACGGAGGAACAGGTCATCGGGTTCCTGAAGCAGGCCGAGGCCGGCGTGCCGGTCARGGACCTGTGCCGCAAGGGAGGATTCAGTGAGGCCACGTTCTACAAGTGGCGCTGAAGTTCGGCGGCATGGAAGTACCCGATGCTAAGCGGCTGCGTCAGCTCGAGGCGGAGAACGCCAAGCTCAAGAAGCTGCTGGCCGAAGCGCAAATGCACATGCACGCGCTCAAGAGCGTTCTCGGGGTAGAGCGTTAGCCCCACAAGGCAAGCGCGTGGCGATCGGCAGGCTCGTCAATGAGCATCGGCTGTCCGAGCGCCGCGCGTCTCGTCTTGTGGGGCTCTCCCGCGACAGCTACCGCCACCCGCCTGAGATGGACGAGGCCACGCAGCAGCTCACGAGCAAGATCGTTGAGATCGCGCATGTGCGGCGGCGCTTCGGTTACCGACGCGTCCACGGCCGACTGACGCCCCGCGTTCTCCGGTGTCAACCACAAACGGGTCTACAGGCTCTACAGCGCTGCGAACCTGGCAGCGCGCAAGCGCAGGAAGGCCAAGCGCCCGGCGTGCGAGCGCATGCCGTTGCAGCTGGCCACGACAGTCAACGAAGTTTGGAGCATGGACTTCGTCAGCGACAGCTTGGCCAACGGCCGGCGACTGAAGTGTCTGACCGTGACCGACGACTTCAGCCATGAGTGCGTCGACACTTGGCCGTGGGGCGGATGATGGACCACAGCGCCTCGCGGGCCAAGTGCCACGCCCGCGGAGGTCTGCCCAGTGGGTCGTAAGATGGCGAAAGAAGGTGGGGCTGCGGATGTGCAGATTGCCTAGTCTTACTGTGTTAGATATTTGGTGCACGTTGATGCCCAAGACAGCAGGGACATCGGGGGAGGTTACGAGCCAGTAGTGCGCCGATATGCAATCGCAAACTCGTGATGGAGGATGGGACGTGGCGCTGCG
>NZ_JBFUIU010000140.1:0-15099 GCF_056401695.1 Variovorax sp. P4_D9 | reverse complement strand
GTCAACAATCGCCTAGAAAATCGATGATCGAACACCATTGATCGATAATCGCTCGCTTTCAGGGTTTCCACCAAAGACGCAATGACCGCAGAAGACGCCTCCGTCCCGCCCGGGCTCGACAAGCGCGACTGGATCGCCGGCCTGGAACGGGGCGTGGCCGTCATCGAGGCCTTCGACGATGCCCATCCGCGCCTGACCGCCAGCGAGGCCGGCCAGCGCACCGGCATGACCCGCACGGCCGCCCGCCGCTACCTGCTCACGCTGCAGCACATGGGCTACGTGGCCGGCGACGGCAAACTGTTCTGGCTGACGCCGAGGGTGCTGCGGCTGGGGCAGTCCTACCTCGAATCGGCGCGGCTGCCGCGCATCGTCCAGCCCTTCCTGCAGCGGGTGGCGGCCGGCACGCACGAGATCGCCTACCTCAGCGTGATGGACGGCGACGAGGTGGTCTACATCGCGCGCAACGGCCCGAACCGCAGCATGAGCACCGGCTACGTGCTGGGTGCCCGCGTGCCGGCGCAGGTCACGGCCTCCGGCATGCTGATGCTGGCGCTGCGCAGCGACGAGGAGCGGGCCCACTGGCTGGATACCCACGAGCTTGCGGTCTTCACGCCGCACACCATCGCCAGCAAGGAGCGCATGAAGCTGGAACTGGCGCGCATCCGGTCCCAGGGCTGGGCGCTGTCGGAGCAGCAGTTGGACCTCAACTCGCGCGGCATCGCGGTGCCGCTGCGCGACCGCCACGGCGAACTCGTGGGAGCACTCAACATCACGATGCCGATGGGCCACGAAGCCAGCGAGGACGCCGTGGCCCGCGTGCTGCCGGTGCTGCGCGAGACGGCCCAGGCGATGCGCGCCATGATCTGATCCGGGGATTCAAGGCCCGCCGCTCCACGCCGTGACGATGGCGGCGAGCCCCGACAGGATCAGGCCCGCCGACCAGAGGGTGTCGAGGTCGAGCCAGGCGCTGCGCAGCGCCTTCAGGCCCAGGCAGCGATAGACCAGCCAGGCGATGCAGAGCCCGGAGCCGATCATCGCGGCCGAATGCACCAGCGAGACCGCGACCGCCGTGGCCGCGCTCGCGCGCATCAGCGCCATCAGAGAGGGCGGGTCGAGCATGCCGCCCGGCGTCCCGGGGGCCTCGCACAGCCCGGCCAGGATCGGCAGCAGCATCAGCGCGGCGCCGTGCGCGCTGGCCATCAGAAAGGACCACAGTGCGAGCTGCGTCGGCCGGATCCGCCGGCTCCATCGATGGCGCCCGGGCCAGACCAGGCGCGACATGCCAAAGGCCAGGACCCCGACGCCGATGCCGATGCGGATCTCGCGGCTCCATTGCAGCAGCCCGGCGAGCAACGCGAACGGCACCAGCACCAGCGCCATCGCCAGCAGGTGCCCAGCCCCGAGCGGCAGCCAGGTGGTGAACACCGCCGAGCCTCGCCTGCCGTCGAGGCCGTTGGCAACGGCCAGCGGCCAGCCCATCGCCGGATTGAGGCCGTGGTAGATACCCATCGCCACGACCCCGAGCCAGAGCGACAGGGTCGCGACAGGAGTCAGGGCCTCGGGCATCGATCGCTTCAGGCCGACGAATAGCAGAAGGAATCGGTCGAACAATCGCCGCCCTGCAGCCGGATCTGGTGCGCCCCGTAGTCGCTGCCGAAGTCGACGACGAAGCCGGGGTCAAGCGTGATGCCGCCGTCCGCGCCCACATGGCACATCACCTGCCGTCCCGGCACGCCGTCGGGATAGAACTGCGCGTCCCAGCGGCTGTACAGCGAATTGGTGAAGTAGACCCGCTTGCCGTCGCGGCTGATCTCGGTCATCTGCGGTCCGCCGCCGAAGGCCGATCCGTTCGGGTGGGCGGTGCGCCGCGCGATACCGCCGACGTGGACGCTGCCGGCCAGGCGCGGATTCATCGGATCGGAGACCTCGTACTGGCGCAAYTCGCCGGTGCCCCAGCAGGCCACATAGAGGAAGCGGTCGTCCAGCGACAGGTCGATGTCGCTGATCAGCGGCGGCACCGCACCGAAGCCCTTCAGCAGCGGCGGCAGCAGCGCCGCATCGGCGGGTTCCGCCGAGATCGTGGCTGTCTTGCGGGCCTGGAAGCGCCCGCCTTCGCGCCACCAGGTCCAGATCGAGCCCTCGAGGTTGGTGGTGTCGACGACCACGCCCACGAAGCCGTATTCGCGCGTCGGGTCGTGCGCCGGCCGGATCTCCAGGGGCATCTGGTGGTTGGCGCCGAGGTCGATGGTTTGCAGGTGGCGGCGTCCGCGCAATTCCCAGAAGTGAAGCCGATGGCCGTAGCGGTTGGCGAGCAGGTCCTCGGCCACGATGCCGTTTTCGAACTGCGGCGGCAGCCCCCATTCGCTCGACACCATGTAGTCGCGCGGCAGGTTCCACCAGAAGTCATAGTGCAACGCCTGCGGTCCGCGCTCGATCTCCCATTGGCCGAGGATCTCGAAGCTCTCGCAGTCCATCAGGAAGACGCCCGGAGGGCCCTCGGTGCCATCGGCGCCGGCGCCGCCCAGGGTGCTGATGTAGAGGCCTTCGGGACCGCAGTGCACCGTGTGGGGACGCGAGTAGCCGGTCTTGCGCAGCATCTCCTCGGGTTCGATCACGCGGGCGATGGTCGGCCGCGAGGGATCGGGCTGCGTGTCGACRACATAGATGCGCGACGAGCGGATGCCCGGGATGACCAGGTAGCGGCGCTTCAGGAAAGCATGTCCCGCCATCGGCGAGAGCGCCGAACTGCAGGCGTTCCAGCCGAAGTGATGGAACTCATCGCCGCGGTTCGGCATGTCGAGCCGGTACAGCACGCTGCCGTACGAGGCGGAGGCCGGATCGACGTCGACCACGGCCAGCGCGTCGGGCCTGGAGGCGTCGGGCGACAGCAGCGCGGTGTAGGCGATGTGCTCGGCCTCGGCCTCCATCGCGAGGCGCGGCGAGGCATGGAAGGTGGGATCGGTTCGCAGCGATTCGAGCATGGCGAGCTCCTGCAACAGCGGTGCCTTCGCCGGCCCCGCGGCCCGATGTCGGGCAGCCGACAGCCGGCGAGAGCGCCAGTATGCGCCTCTCGCCGGCCGTCATAAACCCCTGTGGCGGACCCTGATTCTTCCGCCTGCAAGCTGTCAGGCCGCAGCCGGCGCCAGCTTGGCGTCCGACAGGGTCTGGGCGCGCATGCGATCGTAGTCCTGCTTCGGCACCGGGACCGCGTCCCGATCGCCGAGGTCGTTCATGTGGACGCGGTAGGTCTCGCGGGCGCTCAGCACGGCCAGTGCCGAGATGACGGTGATGCCGAAGGTCAGCGCGCCGATGGTCAGCGGGATGTTGGCCGCGCCGGGAGGCGCGACGGCGACGAACAGCGCGGGCAGCAAGGCGGTGATGGTGGTGCCGATGTTCTGCGAGATGGCCATCGCAGAGCAGCGCGTGCGGGTCGGGAACAGCTCCGGGTAGAAGCTCGGGAAGACCGCGTTATAACCCTGGTAGACCACGCCCCACATCAAGAGCGACATCCCGATCGCCAGCGGCACGTTGTGGATGCTGATGGCGTAGAGGTAGCCGAAGGACAGCAGGCCGGCGCCGAGCGCGCCGATCACGATCGGCGGCTTGCGGCCGACCTTGTCCGACAGGTTGCCGACGATGGGAATCACGATCACRGCCAGGATGTTGCCGAGCACCGGGATCCACAGGTAGATGTCCTTCTGGAAGCCGATGCCGTAGGCCGGCTGCACCGCGTAGGCAGCACCGAACACCGTGGCCACCACCGGGATCACGTTCATCAGCGCCGCGCAGACCACGCGCAGCATGTCGCGCCAACTGTCCCTGAAGGCCTGGATGATCGGCGCCTTCGGAACCGCGTGCTGCTGGCCGGCCTCGGCGAAGGCCGGCGTCTCTTCGACCTCGCGGCGGATGATGTAGCCGGCCACGATCACGATGAAGCTCAGCAGGAACGGGATGCGCCAGCCCCACGACAGGAAGGCGTCCTCGGGCATGTAGTGCGCGAGCGGCAGGAACACCGCAGCGGCCATGATCTGGCCGGCCTGCACGCCCTGCAGGCTGAAGCTGGCGAAGAAGCCGCGGCGGCCGAAGGGTGCGTGCTCAAGGATCATCGAGCTGGCCCCGGCGATCTCGCCGGCGACCGCGAAGCCCTGGATCAGGCGCAGCACCACCAGCAGCGCCGGCGCCAGCAAGCCGACCTGGCTGTAGGTCGGCAGCATCCCGACCGCGATGGTCGAGAAGCCCATCAGGAACATGCACATCAGCAGCACGTTCTTGCGGCCGCGGGTGTCGCCCCAGTGGCCGAGCACGAAGGCACCGATCGGCCGCGCTACGTAGCCGACGCCGTAGGTGGCGAGCGAGGCGATGATCGCGATCCGCGGATTTCCCGAGGGGAAGAAGATCTGCGGGAAGATCAGCGAAGCCGCCGTGGCGTAGATGAAGAAGTCGTAGTACTCCAGCGCCGAGCCGATCCAGCCGCTGGCGGCGGCCTTCCTGGACTGGTGCTTGCCTTGAGGCTCGTGGGCCTTCGGGTTGCTGTTCATTGTCTCTCCTTGGGTGCGGGATCCGCAGGGTGGATGTGCATGCTGTTCTTCACAGCAGGTCGTGACTGTGATCTGGCTCAGGGTTCTCCACAACGCCGAACACGCACGATGCGAACGATGATCGATCGCGACCGTGCACCTTGCGCACGAAAACCGGGTTTCCCCCGATCATGACGCCCCCCGACGCCCCCCCTCCCATCGACCGCAAGCTGCTCATCGAAGGCCTCGGAAAGGGCCTGCGCGTGATCGAAGCTTTTTCGGACGACCGCCCCCGCCTCACCGCCACCGAGGCCGCCGAGCGTGCCGGGCTGACCCGCACGGCGGCACGGCGCTACCTGCTGAGCCTGGTGCACTTCGGCTATGCCGCCACCGACGGCAAGTACTACTGGCTGCTGCCGCGCGTGCTCCGGCTCGGCCAGGCTTTTATGGGGGGCGCGCGGGTTCCCCGCATCGCGCAACCCTTCATCCAGCGGGCCTCGATGCAGTGCGGCGAGACGCTGAACGTCGGCACGCTGGACGGCCACGAGGTCGTCTACCTGTCGCGCAGCAATTCGCCGCGGGTGGTTTCGATCGGATTCCATCCCGGTGCGCGGGTGCCGGCGCACGTGGTGTCGCAGGGCCTGGCGATCCTGTCGACCTTTGACGATGCGGCACTGGACGCCTGGCTCGCGGCGCACGACTTCTCGAGCTTCACCGGCTTCACGGAAGTCGACCCGGCCGCCTTCCGCGRCAAGGTCCTGACGGCCCGCCGGCTCGGCTACTGGCTGGTCGATCAGTACCTCGACATCGGCCTCTGCGGCCTGGCCCTGCCATTGAAGGACCGCAGGGGCCGGTGCCAATACGCGTTGAGCGTGACCGTGCAACGGCAGGCATACCCGGACGAGAAGATCGTGGAGAAACTGCTGCCCGTGTTGCGCGAAGTGGCCGAGTCGCTGCGGCCGATAATCTAGGGAACCCCCCGCCGCAAGCTGTAAATTCGCCGCTCTGCCCCAACTCATCGAGGACCCCCATGTTCGTTGTCTGCGGTGAAGCCCTGATGGATGTCTACACGGGCGAAGCCACCCCCACCGGCCTCGCGCTCGACGCCCGCATCGGCGGTTCGCCGCTCAACGTGGCGCAGGGACTGGCCCGGCTCGGGCGGCCGGTGGCCTTCCTGGCCGGCCTGTCGACCGACGCCTTCGGCGAGCGCCTGCTGACCTCGCTGGCGGCCGAAGGGGTCGACACCTCGCTGGTCCTGCGCAGCGATACGCCCAGCACGCTCAGCGTGGTCAGCGTCGACGCCCGCGGCGTGCCGCGCTACGCCTTCCACGGCACCGGCGCGGCCGACCGGCAACTCACGCACGACACGCTGCCGGCGCTGCCGCCGGCGGTTCGCGTGCTGCAGTTCGGCTCCTATGCGCTTGCGGTGGAACCGGTCGGGAGCGCGCTGCTGGCACTCGCCACCCGTGAACGCGAACGCCGGCTGATCGCCTACGACCCGAACGTGCGGCTCAACGTCGAACCCGATGTCGGGCACTGGCGCGCGCTGGTCGAGCAGATGGTGTCGATCGCGCACCTGGTCAAGGTCAGCGACGAGGACCTCGGCCTGCTCTATCCAGCCGAAACCCCCGAGCAGGTCGCGGCCCGCTGGCTCGCACAGGGCGCGGTGCTGGTCGCGGTGACGCGCGGCGGTCACGGGGCCAGCGCCTGGACGCGGTCTGCGTGGGCCGACGTGCCGACGCCGCAGGTGAAGGTGTTCGACACGGTGGGCGCCGGCGACACCTTCCAGGCTGCCCTCCTGACCTGGCTCGACGAGCACGATGCGTTGACGCCCGGGGCGCTGGCAGGGCTGGACAGCGAAGCCCTCGGCGCCCTGCTTGGCTTCGCGGCCCGGGCCGCGGCGATCACCTGCTCGCGCCGCGGCGCGGACATGCCGCGGCGGGCCGAGCTGGGCTGAGCAGCGCCTTCAGGCCGGCTCGAAGCCGGCCAGGAAGGATTCGATCGAGGCAATGGCGAACTTGGCCGTGCCGGCCAGCACCAGCAGGTCACGATCGCCAGTCACGAGCGTGGCACGCCCAACGACCGCCAGTTGCAGGAACGGCAGGTCGAACGGATCGCGGCATTCAGGCACCGCGGGCAGCGGCTCGGGCAACGACAGCACCTGCGTGAACGGCAGGTAGTCGCCGAGCAGTTCCTCCCGCTCCGACGGTGTCAGCCGGAACTTCGGATAGGCCAGCACACGCAGCAATTCGCCGGCCGTGGCGGTGCTGACCAGAGGGATGCATGCGGCCTCCTGCCACAAGCGCCGCAGCCGCCCCGTGGCGGGCCCTCCGAACAACAAGGCCGAAACCACCACGTTGGTGTCGAACACCACCCGCCCCGGCGCCACGCCGGTCAGGCCTTAGGCTTGCGCTTCGGCATGCGGTCCCGGTACGCAGGCTCCGGTTCGGCCGCCATCGAGGCAGGCCGAACCGCAGTCTGCCGGGCCCAGTCGATCGCCCCCTGCACATCCTCGGCCGTCAGGCCGAGCGCGGCCAGCTTGGCACGTACCGCATCGCCACGCTGGATGCGCACTGGCGTCAGGACGATCTGGCCATCGCGCAACTGGACATCGAAGTACTCCGCCGGGCCGAGTTGCTCCGTCACGCTGCGCGGCAGCGTGAGCTGGTTCTTCGACGTCATCTTGGCAAGCATGGAGATTCCCGAGTAAGGAATCCTTACTTTAGCTATCTCGCCAGAGGGGGTCAACCGGCCGCCGCCAGCCGCTGGGCCCGCCAGGCACAGCCGCTCGCGATCGCCGCCACCCCGGTCGCGACGCCGAACATCGCCACATAGCCGAAGCGCTGCGCGATGGCACCGCCGGCCAGCACGCCGAGCACGCCCCCGAAGCCATAGCCGATCACCGTGAACAGGGCCTGGCCGCGCCCGCGCAGCCGGCCCGGGAAGTGGCGCGACACCATCGCGATGCAAGTGGTGTGATGGGCCGCGAAGGACAGCGCGTGCAGCGCCTGCGCGAGCACCAGGGCCCAGACCCACTGGCCGCAGCCGGCCGTGATACCCATTCGCAGCACTGCCGCGAAGCCGCACAGCAGCAGCCAGCGCGGCATCGACAGCAGCCCGATCAGGCGCCCCTGGAGGAAGAACCAGACGATCTCGGCCACCACCGACAGCGCCCACAGGAGGCCGATCGTGCCCTTGCCGTAGCCCAGCGAATCGAGGTACAGCGAGAGGAATCCGTAGACTGCGAAGTGCGCCATCACGTGGAAGAACAGCGAGCCGAAGAACCAGCGCACCGCCGGGATGCGCAGCACCGGACCGACCGGCTCCTTGGCTTGCGCGTGATGCGAAACCGGCTCGCGCACATCAGGCAATCGCAGGGTCGCGATCAGGACGACCGCCAGCGTGCCGCCGGCCCAGGCCGGAAAGTGCCGCATGCCGAAGCGCTCGAACCACTCGCCGGCGAAGAACACCGTGACCAGGAAGCCCGCCGAGCCCCAGAGCCGGATGCGCCCGTAGCGGCCCCAGTCGCCGGCCACCAGGTGCGCCATCGCGGCCTCGGTGAGCGACATCATCGAGCTGGTGTGGGTGAACATCACGAGCAGCACTAGCATCAGCCACCAGGGGCCGCCGTTCCACCAGAGCCCGAACGAGGAGACCAGCGCCACCGCGGCGCTGAAACGCAGCAGCTTCACGCGCTCGCCCGTGTGGTCGCTCAGCGCGCCCCAGGCATAGGGCGCGAAGACCCGCGTGACCGATTGCACCGAGGTCAGCAGGCTGATGACGAAGATCGGCAGCCCGAGGTCCTTGAGCCACAGCGGCAGGTACGGGTTGAAGAAGCCGATGTGGGCGAAGTAGCTCGCCGACAGCGCCGCGAAGGCCAGCAGATGGCCGCGGCCTCCCGCGGCGGGCGGCGCCATTAGGGTCTGTTCACCTAAAGGAACGACGCCTGCGGCGACGGATGCTCCGAGGCCGGCAGCTCGGGCGCGTTGACGTCGCCGCACTGCGCGCGATTGCGCAGCGCATGCTCCATCACGACCAGCGCTAGCATCGCCTCGGCGATCGGCGTCGCCCGGATCCCGACGCAGGGGTCGTGCCGGCCCTTGGTCACGACCTCGACCGGCTGGTTGTTGACGTCGATCGACTGACGCGGGCTGATGATCGAGCTGGTCGGCTTGATCGCGATGCTGACCTCGAGGTCCTGCCCGGTGCTGATGCCGCCGAGCACGCCACCGGCATTGTTGCTCGCGAAGCCCTCCGGGGTGATCGAGTCGCCATGCGTGGTGCCGCGCTGCGTGACGCTGGCGAAACCGGCGCCGATCTCGACGCCCTTGACCGCGTTGATGCCCATCATCGCCCAGGCGATGTCGGCATCCATCTTGTCGAACAGCGGCTCGCCGAGCCCGACCGGCACCCTCGATGCCGTGACGCGAATGCGGGCGCCGCAGGAGTCGCCGGCCTTGCGCAGCGCGTCCATGTAGGCCTCGAGTTGCGACACATCGGCCACTGGTGCGAAGAACGGATTGTTGGGCACGTGCTCCCAGCCCTCGAACGGGATCACGATGTCGCCGATCTGCGCCATGCAGCCGCGGAAGCGGGCGCCGTACTTCTCGAACAGCCACTTCTTGGCGACCGCACCGGCCGCAACCATGGGAGCCGTCAGGCGGGCCGAGGAACGGCCGCCGCCGCGCGGATCGCGAATGCCGTATTTCTTCCAGTAGCTGAAGTCGGCATGGCCAGGACGGAACTGCTGCGCGATCTGGCCGTAGTCCTTGCTGCGCTGGTCGGTGTTCTGGATCAGCAGCGCGATCGGCGTCCCGGTGGTCTTGCCTTGGTACACGCCGCTGAGGATCTGTACCGCGTCGGGCTCGTTGCGCTGCGTCACGTGGCGGCTGGTGCCGGGGCGGCGGCGGTCGAGGTCGCCCTGGATGTCGGCTTCGCTGAGCGCCATGCCGGGCGGGCAGCCGTCGATGACGCATCCGATCGCCGGGCCGTGGGATTCACCGAAGTTGGTGACCGCGAAAAGGGTGCCGAAGGTGTTGCCGCTCATGCGGGCGATTATCCCAACAAAGTCGAAGCGGCCCCGCTAATCGCACAGCTCGACCCTCCAGCGCCCGGCCGCAATCGGCTCGATCAGGAAGAAGGGCAGGTCTGCGTTCCACTGCCCCTGCTGCACCGGTGCGCTGTATTCGCAGACGCTTCTCCCCTGCTCGTCGCGCAGGACCCGGCCCTGCCGCTCGCCGTCGGCCTTGGCGCTCCGGGCCCGGATGCCATTGAAGCTGGCGTTGCTGCCGACATGGAAGCGCTCGTCTTCCAGCGGATCGGCGGGTGCGCGGGGAATGGGCGGGCGCCATGGAAGTCGAAGCGCTCGTCGTGGTTCAGCACGCTCTGGCGAAATGTCGGCCAGACCACTTCGCGCAGGAAGATTTGGTCGGCGAAACGGGTCGGGTCCGTCTGCCGCGCCAGCCAGGCCTGCAGCGCCGGCTTCAGCGGCGGCAGCACCCCGCGGCAGCCGCCCCACAGCCTGGCCAGGTTCGGCTCGGTGTGGGTGAAATCGTCGCGCATGTGGTCGAACCAGCGATCGCTGCGCAGCCATTCGTCGACTGCCGCCTGCTCGCGCTCGGACAGCAGCGAGTCGGCATCGCGAACCAGAAATCGCGCCACGCCGGGGTCGTCGGCCACCAGGAAGCGCCACATCAGGGGATGCACGCCATCCGGCGCCTGGCCGCTCATGGCCACCACCTGGGCACCGGCATCCTGCAGCCGGGCGCGAACGCCTGCCGGCACCGAATCGTCGAGGTAGACCCGGCAGCGCCAGCACGGGAACAACTCGGCCGCGACCCGCACGTTCATCACCGCCGATTCGCCGTATCGGGGACTGTCGCCGAACAGCGTGAAGGCGACGATGTTGCGCTCGGGACGGCCGGGGTCGAAGGGTGGTGGGCCTCCGGGAGGATCGGCGCCGCGGGACCGCGGCCCAGACACGCATCGGCCAGCGTCAGCGACGCCTTGCCGTAGCGACCCACGTCGTCCGGGCGCTCCAGCCAGCCGCAGACCTCGGCCAGCCGTCCAGCGAGGTCTCGCCGGGCCGGGCTTGTCCACCGGTGGCCTCGTAGACGCGCAGATAGACCGCGTGGGCCTGCGCATACCGCCCTGCCGCATCGGGGCGAATGCATGGTCGGCCATCACGCCCAGATGCTTCGGCTGGATTTTCAGCGCCGCCTCGGCCGCCTGGATGGCTGCCAGGTAGTCTTTGCGCCTCGTGGCCTCGACGAAGCGCCGCGCCAGCAACTCGAACTGGCGCGCGGCAAGGGCAGGCGGCTGGCCACGCAGCGGGTCGGTAGGCACGTTGGGTGGAGACCATGGGCATCGATCGGGGAGGACCGGAAGGCGAAAGCGGCAGACTCTAGCAGCGCGAAGGCGACCGATTCCGACCCTCGGGCAGGAGCGAAAAATGCCTGCGCAGAAGGCGGAGCATGCCCACGCGCCCGACCGAAAAATGCCCCGCTTGCAGCGCTCATTCCAGCGCAAAACCGGCCCAGAATTTCTCGTATCGCGACAACCACGCGGCGGCCTCCTGCATCGGAGCGGGCGACAGTTCGCAACGAACGATGCGACCCTCCTTCGTGCGGGACACCAGGCCCGCCTCCTCGAGCACGCGCAGGTGCTTCATGAAGCCGGTCAGCGACATGTCGTGCGGCTGCGCCAGCTCGCTGACCGTGAGTCCGCCCTGCCCGAGCCGCTCGAGCACATCGCGGCGGGTGGCATCGGACAGCGCCGAAAATACGGCATCGAGGTCAGCAGCTTTAGAGTGAACCATATGGTTTAGTTTCGAAGCCGGCCCTCCGCCTGTCAAGCCACCATCAGGAATGGTTTATGCGTGCTGCGGCGCAACATTCCCACCCTCCGAAGGAGCACGCCCATGCTGGACCGTACCGATACGAAGTTCTCCCATGTCAAACCCGGCGACACCGACTACGTTTCCGGCGGATTGCGCGATTTCTTCCTGTACCGCGACCTCGGCGTCGCGGAAGCAACCAACGGCAAGGTGATCGCGCACCTCGTCAAGGCCAACATGGCACCGGAAGTGGGCACCGGCTGGCACCGGCACGAGGCGGATTTCCAGATCGTCTACATGCTCAAGGGTTGGGCCCGCTTCATGTACGAGGACCAGGAGACGCTGGTGGCGGCCGGCGACGTGGTCCACCAGCGCCCCGGAATCCGCCACTACCTGTTCGACTACTCGCCCGACATGGAATACCTGGAGATCGTTTCGCCGGCCGACTTCAAGAGCGTCGACGTCGAGCCGGCCTGCGAGATCCCGCCGCCGACGCCCTGGGAATAGAGCGCCGCGCCCCTGCGATCAATGAAAAGTCCACTCCGGTGGACTTTTCAGTCTTTCTGAAGCTTCAGCAATTCGGCCTGAAAATCGGYCGATGCCCAAAGACACCCTGCCCGCACTCAGCCGTGAATTCGTCGCTCATTTCGGCGAGATGGGCAGCAAATGGGGCATCAACCGCACGGTCGGCCAGATCTACGCGCTGATCTTCATCTCGGAGCGCGCATTGAATGCCGACGAGATCGCCGAGAAGCTGGAGTTCTCGCGCTCCAACGTCAGCATGGGCCTGAAGGAGCTTCAGGCCTGGCGGCTGGTGCGGCTGCGCCACCACGCGGGCGACCGGCGCGAATACTTCGAGGCGCCTTCCGATGTGTGGGAGATCTTCCGCGTGCTGGCCGAGGAGCGGCGTCGGCGCGAGATCGAGCCGACGCTGTCGATGCTGCGCATGGCGCTGCTCGAAGAGCCCAAGACCGACGCCGAGCGCCATGCCCAGCAGCGCATGCGCGAGATGCACGACCTGATCGACCGGCTCATGAAATGGTTCGACGACGTGCAGCGCCTGGCGCCCGAAACCGCGATGCAGCTGATGGGCATGGGCGCGACAGTGACCAAGGTACTGGGCCTCAAGGACCGGCTGACCGGCGCCAAGGAAAAGAAAGCCTGAGGCCTGACCGCCTCAGGGCTTGTCGAGCTTGTCGTGCCGGATGGCCTCGTCGTCCATCAGCTCGTACCACATTGCATTCAGCACCGCGAAGGTCGCGGCGAGCGGCAGTCCCAGGATCCAGGCGAAGTACCACATGGTCGGATTCCTCAATCGTCGTTTCAGTAGGCGTGGCCGCGTTCTTCGTGGATCGCCGCCGCGTCGACCTTGCCGCGCAGCACGCTGTAGATCCAACTCGTGTAGGCCACGATGATCGGGATGAAGATGGCCGTGACCACCAGCATGATGAACAGCGTCAGGTGGCTGGACGAGGAGTCGAACACCGTGAGGCTGGCGCGCGGATCGATCGACGACGGCAGGATGAACGGGAACATCGAGACGCCGACACTCAGGATGATGCCGGCGATCGACAAGGCGCTGGCCAGCAGCGTGAGCAGTTCGGCCCGCATGCGCATGCCCACCAGCGCCAGCAATGCGCCGGCCAGGCCCAGCCCGGGAACGATGTACAGCCACGGATGCGCCTCGTAGTTGGTGAACCAGGCGCTCGAATGCATCTCCACCGTCTTCAGCAGCGGGTTCGAAGGCCCGTCGGCGGGCAGCGCGCTGGTCACGCGATAGCCGTCGACGAAGTACCACAGCAGCGCGCCGGCCAGCGCATACAGCACCAGCGTCGCGAACGCGGCGACGCTGCCATAGCTGCGGGCCCGATCGGCCACGGCGCCCTGCGCCTTCAGCTGCAGCCAGGCGGCACCGTGCATCGCGAGCATCGCCACCGACACCAGGCCGGACAGCAGCGCGAACGGATTGAGCAGGCCGAAGAAGCTGCCATCGTAGAAGATGTGCATGTCGGCATCGAAGCGGAACGGAACGCCGCGCAGCACGTTGCCCATCGCGACGCCGAAGATCAGCGAGGGCACGAAGCCGCCGATGAACAGCGCCCAGTCCCAGCGCGCGCGCCAGCCCGGCTCGTCGCGCTTGCCGCGGAACTTGAAGGCCACGGGCCGCAGGATCAAGGCCACCAGGATCGCGAACATCGCGATGTAGAAGCCCGAGAAGGACACCGCGTAGAGCTGCGGCCAGGCCGCGAAGATCGCGCCGCCGCCGAGGATCAGCCAGACCTGGTTGCCCTCCCAGACCGGGCCGACGCTGTTGATGATTACGCGGCGCTCGAGATCGTTGCGGCCGGCGAAGGGCAGCAGCATGCCGGCACCGAGGTCGAAACCGTCCATGACCGCGAAACCGACCAGCAGCACGCCCAGCAGCAGCCACCAGATCAGGCGCAGGACTTCGTAGGAGATCAGGGTGTGAAGAATCATGGTCAGGAGCCCAGCGAGGTGCGCGGGAGTCCCGCGATTTCAGGATCGGCACCGGCGCGGTAGGCGCCCGGCGGCGGTGCCGGATGCTCGGCCGGGCCCTTGCGGATCGCCTTCAGCATCAGCTTCATCTCGATCACGAACAGCACGGTGTAGATCGCCACGAAGCCGACGATGGTGCCGAGCACCGTCGCGGCGCCGAGGTTCGAGACCGCGACCGCGGTCGGCAGCACGCCTTCGATGACCCAGGGCTGGCGGCCGAGCTCGGCCACGATCCAGCCCATCTCGGCGGCCACCCACGGCAGCGGAATGGCAAACACCGCCACCTTCAGAAGCCACGGATGGGCGTCCAGCCGGCGGCGTGCCGACAGCACGAAGAAGGTGGCTGTCAGCAAGATGAAAAACATGCCGAGCCCAACCATGATGCGGAACGACCAGTAGAGCGAGAACACCGGCGGCACCAGGTCCCACGAGGCCTTTGTGATCTGCTCGGCCGTGGCCTGCCGGGGATCGTCGACATAGCGCTTGAGCAGCAGCGCGTAGCCCATGAAGTTGCCGTTGGCCTCGAAGGCGGCGCGCGCCTGCGGCGGGATCTCGGCATCGCTCTTCGCCTGCCGGATCGTCTGCAACGCGTCGTAGGCCTTGATGCCGTCGCGAATGTGATATTCGGCGCGGGCCACCAGGTCCTCGATGCCCGGCACCTCGGTGGTCAGCGAGCGGGTGCCGATCAGGCCCAGCAGCATCGGGATGTGGACCGCGAAGTGGGTCTCGCGGGTGCGCTGGTCGGGGAAGCCGAAGGCGGTGAAGGCGGCCGGCGCCGGCTCGGTCTTCCACATCGCCTCGATCGAGGCCACCTTCATCTTCTGGTGTTCGGTCGACAGGTAGCCGCTCTCGTCGCCGAGCACCACCACCGACAGCGCGGCCGCGAGGCCGAAGGAGGCGGCCACGGTCATCGAGCGCTTGGCGAGCTCGAGGTGGCGCCCCTTCAGCACGTACCAGGCCGAGATCCCGAGCACGAAGATGGCCGCCACCGTGTAGCCGGCCGACACCGTGTGCACGAATTTCGCCTGCGCCACCGGGTTGGTCAGCACGGCGCCGAAATCGGTCACCTCCATGCGCATGGTCCGCGGATTGAAAGCCGCGCCCACCGGGTTCTGCATCCAGCCGTTGGCGATCAGGATCCACAGCGCCGAGAAGTTGGAGCCGATCGCGACCAGCCAGGTGACGATCAGGTGCGCCACCTTGGACAGTTTGTCCCAGCCGAAGAAGAAC
>NZ_JBFUIU010000139.1:0-15109 GCF_056401695.1 Variovorax sp. P4_D9 | reverse complement strand
GACCCGCGACGCCCCGAATTCCTCCATGCTTGCTTGATAGGGCCATTCGGGCTGCTCACGGCTGCCATCGGGCAGGAACTCGATATGCGGCACGCCGAAGGCGCGCTGCGTGACGCAATCCGGGTCGCACAGAAGCGTGACCGCCGTCGGCCAGTGGCGGAAGTAAAGGCGGGCGTTTTCCAGCGGCGTGTTGATCACGGCCAAGGTCTCTACCCCCGCGGCGCGCAAGGCCGGCTGTACGTCGGCGAGTTGCAGCCTGGCGCCGGCAGAACGGGCAATGCAGCCCGCGATAGGAGCCGATCAGGAACGGGCGGCCGCGTGAGCTGTCGAGGGAGACCATTCCTTCGAGGTTGGCCGCCGGAAGCGCGAACGCGGGCGCAAGTTCTCCCGGTTGCAGCGGGCGTCTCTGGTCTCCCATGGAACATCTCCTTTGGGTGTCGTCCAGTGGGCTTCAACCCTTGGGCGCCGGATAGGCCAGCTTGCCTGCCTTGCCCATCATTTCAACGGTCTCGGCAACGGTGAAGAGCTGTGATGTCTTGAGGGTACGAATATGCCCGGCGAGCTCGACGCCAATGATGGCAGTCCCGGCCGTCGTAGTCGCCTGCCATGAAGTACATGCTGAGCAGTTTTCCGCCGAGCTTGTCCATCAGCGCCTTGACCGGAACGCTGCGGTCTTAGGGATTCTTGGCCAGTTTCTGCCAGCCTTCGGCGTTGTAGGCGAAGTTGGTCATGTTGGTAGGCATGCACATGTCCATTTCTTTGAAACTGACGCGAGATCGATCCAAACGGAAGGCCAGAACAACCTCGCCTCTTGTAGTTTCGAGGTCTCTTGTCCGCCTGCAACCGAGGAATGAAAACTTAAGTTCACTTCTCCCTTCCTCAGTGCTGGATTGCTTTCTCGAGAGAGTGAAACAAGACTTACACCGCATGCGGCGACAACTGCCGTGCACGGCGTAGCATTTTGAAGATGGAACCCAATCGAAATCCCATCGAGGTTTTCGCTGATCTGGCTGTGATGTCTGGCCTGCTCAAGCCTGGAGAGGCGATCCCGGCCGCTGTGCAAACCTTTGCTGAAAGCGTGGTCGCTGAATGCGCGGTGCTCGGCGATGGCTACGGCTCCGAAGACGAGACAGCAGGCGACCAGATACGCGCCAGCCTTCTAAGTCAGGACTAGGGCGGTCGGCGTCAGATCTCCCACTCGCCGATCTCGCGCACGCGCTGATCGAAGTCGAGTCGTTCGAAGCGTTCGCGAGCGCGCTCGGCGTCTCGGTGGCGCTGCCCGGTCATCGTGCCGAAGCCATGGACGACGGCCTGCACAACGCGGTTGCGAGGCTTGGAGGCGGGCACCGCAGTGCGGTTCGCCGGCCGGCGATGGCTGGTGGTGAGTCGCATGTGTGTCCTCCAATCGAACCGATGGGGTGATGGCAGATGATCTCCGGATATCGGAGACCGCGGTGAAATGTTTCAGTGACGCAAGTCGCGCTACTGGCGAAAAGCTGGCGCCTTGTGGACCATTCGAAGGTCCACCTGCCGCTTAGGAGGCGGCTGCTCTATCCATTTGAGCTAGCAGGGAAGGGTGACGGGATGGAGTCGAGAATGGGATTCGGACCCATGTGGCGCAGTGCTCACCGGACTTGCAAACCGGCGCCTTCGACCTCTTGGCTATCTCGACGAATCTGGTTTGGCGGGCGCCGGCCCGGCCATCAAGGCCGAGCCGGGACCGTCTCCGCTCCGATGCCGCCAGGCCATTCGGAACGATCCGTTGGCCATGCATCCAATGCGCGGTGGTCTGGACGTGGTTGGCGTGAACGACCTTGGCCACGCATGTTCTGAATTGCGCGTAGCTGATCGGATCCGCCAGGGTGATCACGTAGCCCTCGCTGCGTGCCCAGTCGCGCTTGCTGTCGTACAGCGCACGGATCAGGCGCTCGTCGTAGATCCCGTCGTAGAGCACCGGCACACTCACGATTCCAAGCAGCTCGAACCACTCCTGAGTCTCGTCCCAGCCCAGGCGCACGTTGCGCTCGTTCCAGATCGAGAACCCAGGAAGTAGCTCAGCAGATCGTCGTAGGCGATGGAGTGCTTCGCATACAGGTTCTCTCCGCAGACGCGCCAGCCGACCGGCAGATCCGCGGCGATGCGGGCCCATACCATGCCCTTCACCCAGTTGCGGCTGTCGTTGTGCCGGCCGTCGAGCGAGCGCGCGTGCATGCCGTCCGTGTAAAGGGTTGTGTTCTCGCCGTCCTTCTTTTCGGTGACGATGACTCGCCTTCTGATCAAYGCTTCCATGCTGGAGATGCGCCGATCGTCACCGTGCATGCCTTCGGACCAGGGCGCGTGGTGCGTGCGCGGATACTTGATCCGATCGCTGAACTCGCTGAGCACGCCGCCGGCGGCGAGGATCTTCTGCATGCTCTCGTCGAAGAACACTTCGCCCTTCAGCCTGGTGCCATCGGCCATGACCGGGTGCCCCACTTGCGGAGCGATTCGAACGCTCGTGCCGAACTCGCGCCCGGCAGCACTGTTTTCGAGGCAGGCCTCATAGTCCACTCGGGCACACATCCAGGTAGGGTTGATGAGGATTGGCAGAGAAGCAGGGAATCGAACCCTGGTGCCGCATCGCTGCAGCCATCACCATTCCAAGATGCGCCAACCGGCGCCTGTCAAAGCGTCAGCAAATGCGATGGTCGACGAAGGGCGCGCACTTTCTGTTGCAAACACGCGTGGAGTTGCTCGACGGTCGGCTTGAGAAGCACTTCGCTACGCGTTTCCCGCACTTCAGATCGCCCGAGTTGCAGCGTTGCTGAGGGGCAGTCCCCCACTTTCCATCCACTTCCATCGCCGAGCGACCGGAAGCCGGCGATCAGATCCGGTGCGGGTTTGGGGAGCGCCGTCATGAGGATGCGCTCGGGCGCGATCTTTCCAGAGAGCTTTCGTTCTGCCATCTCGCTTCCTATCGGGTTGTGCCTAGTCTTGTTTGAGCGATTCGCTGCCGACCTTGGCAACTTGTCCGTCCTGGACCGACGTGCCGCCGCCGACACCGATCGAGCCCACGATCTTCCCGTCCACGACGATCGGCAGGCCGCCCTCCAGCGGCATGGCGCCTCGAAGTGCCAGATAGCGCAATCCGATCCCGCCTCGCGCCAGCACCTCCTCGAGCTCCTTGGTGGGACGCTTGAATTGAAGTGCACTGCGCGCCTTGTCTTCGGCTCCCCCGAGAGCGCTGTACTGGGTGTTGTCCAGCTTCTCCTGCAGGACGACATGGTCGGCGCTGTCCATGACGACGATCACCATGCTCCAGCCGTTCCTCACGGCCTCCGCCTCGGCAGCGGCCGTCACCTTCTTGGCCTGGGCGAGGCCGATGGGCGCGCCATAGGGCGTGGTCGGGGGCGGCGGTGGAGATGGCGCCGTCTGCGCGGATGCAGCGGCGACGGCAAGGGTCAAGGCGAGGGCGAACGGTGCGGCAATGGCGTGCCGTGGCGTTCGCAGGACGAATTGCAAGGAATGGCGTTGCTGGAGCATGGGATCACCTTTCATATCATTTCGAATCAACCGTTGCGCGCGGTCCTGCCGGTGTGACGTCGAGGCCATCCACGCCGCTGCGCAACACCGAATCCGCGAGGAAGCCGTCCGCGCGCAGGTCGTCGAGTGCCGCGTTGATCCACTTCAGTCGATCGCTGCGGTCCAGGGGGACCGCGATCGCCTGCGGTACGCCATAGAAGTTGTCAGGCAACAGGCGAAGTCCGATTGCGTCTCGGGTATTGGCTGCCAGCCGCTGCCGGTTGCCGGCAAAGGCGATCACCGTTCCGTCCTTGAGCCACTGGACGGCCTCTCGCAACGTGTAGTCGGGTGTTGCACGAACGCGGGCGGCGCCAAGCCGCTCTCGCAGCCATACACCGACGCTGTCGTCGGTGTTCACTCCGATTGCTTGTGCGGCCCGGTCCAGCTCACGAACCGACTGCATATTCGAGTCGGCGCGCACCAGCGCACTCTGCTGCACCAGCATGTAGGTCTGGGAGTAGAGCACCACGCCCTTCCGCTGGGGATTCGGGGCTACGAATCCGATGTCGGCCGATCCGCTTCGCACCGCTTCCAGGACATCGGCTGCCGTTGCCAGTGGCTCAATGGTCGTCGGCACGCCCGCTCTGCGGCCCAGCTCACGGGTGAGATCGGCCACCACGCCCGTCACGACGCCGGTGGCAGGATCGCGGCGCGCCTGTGCCAGGTTCGCGACGATGTATGCAGCCCGCAGTTGGCCTGTGGGCGCCAGGACCGGCTCGGCGGCCATGACGGTTCCGGCGATCAGCGACGATAACAATGGATAGAAGGGAGCCAGACGGGTCATGCAGGTTTGCGCGTTGGATAGGCGCCGTTAGTCTTGGACGCATCTTTGCGCGCATGAGCGCACGCGTCCAATTTAGAATTCGCCGGTGGCGTCATCATTCCAGTGAATAACGTGCGGCTCGATCTCAATTTGGTTTCCATCCTGGAAGCCGTCATGCTCGAACGCAACGTGACACGCGCGGCGGCAAGTCTCGCGATGACCCAACCCGCCGTCAGCAACGCGCTTCGTCGCGCCCGCCAACTGACCAAGGACGATTTGTTCATCAAGGTGGCCAACGGTGTTCGTCCGACGGCGCGGATGATGGCAATGTGGCCCGACATTCATCGGTCGCTCGCCGTTTTGCGCGCCTCGATCGCGCCGCAGCACTTCGATCCGCGTGCGGACTCCACCACCTTCCGGATTGCAGTAACCGACAGCCTTGCATCCCAGGCGGTCTGCGGCATCACGCTAAAGCTGAGCGGAGCCTCGCCTTTCGGACGTGTCGCGTTCTCCCATCACACAAATGCTAGTTCCYTCGAGGCAATCGAACGCGGCACGCTGGACTGCGCAGTCGGGATGTTTCCGGCGCTGCCCCATAGCGTCCACGTGCACAGTCTTCGCGCGGACCACTACGTCTGCGTCATGAGGCGAGGGCACGAGCTCGACCTCGCGATGTCCCTCGATGCGTTTGCCGAAGCGCGGCACGTGCTCGTGTCGCCGTCGGGTCAAGACATGGGCATCGTCGACAGCTGGCTCAGCCTGCATGGCCGCAGCCGCAGCGTGGTCGCAGTCGTCAATCGCTTCGCCGACGCACTGCGGATCGTGGCCGACAGTGATCTGCTGGTATGTGTTCCCAGCGACCTTCTCCTTGACCACTCTCGCAAGCTCATGATCGAGAACAAACTTGTGACACAGGACCTGCCGTTCGAGGTGGAGAAGCTCTTGTACAAGTTGATCTGGCACGAGCGGCTGCATGCTCACCCTGCTCATCAATGGTTCCGCTCGCTCGTCGCGGAGGTCTGCGGCGCAACCGTGCGCGATCGTTGACTGAACCCTGGCCGGCGTGCAGGGCTCGTCAATGAGCGGATCCAATGAGTTCATTTGCTTTCCTCGTTGGACGCGTCGCATTCGAAGACCTCTAATTCATGGGTTACCACGAACACAACGGAGACTCTTCATGCTTCACATGTCCCGAAAGTTCGCCGCCGCGGCCTGTGCACTCGTGGTCGGGTCTTGCGGTGGCATTGCGGCCGCCGCCTCGATCGGCGGCCCCTTGAACCTGGCAGACGAGGGCATGTTCTTCGTCAACGGGAAGCCCGCCGCTTCCAGGCATCCTGGCGTTTCGCCGGCCGGCCCTGCGCGGCCGGGGACGGTGACCGTCAACCAGATGTATGTGCACTATCGCATCCCCGCAAGCAGAGGCAGCGCCATCCCCATCGTGCTGGTGCACGGCGGTGGGTTGACCGGTATGAGCTACGAGACCACTCCCGACGGACGAGAGGGCTGGGCGACCTACTTCGTGCGCAACGGGCATGCCGTCTACGTCGTCGATACGCCTGGGCGTGGTCGCTCCGGCTTCAACGCGACAGTTATCAACGAAGCCAAGATTGGGGAGAGCGTCTCCGGGTTGCCGGCCAGTGTGTTGATGGTGACGGCCGAACTTGCCTGGCCGCTTTTTCGCTTCGGCCCTTCGCTTGGGACCGCGTACCCCGACACCCAGTTTCCGATCGAAGCATTCCCGAGATTCGCTTCCCAGGGCGTGCCCTTTGCCGAGGCCATGCTCGAGGGAGGCGGCATGGCCACGGCCCCGCAGGCGCTCGCGGCGCTGCTGGAAGATATCGGGCCTGCGATCGTCATCGTCCACTCGCTGGCGGGCCCCTTTGCCGATGCCTTGGTCGGTCTGCGTCCGACCTTGGTCAAGGCCGTCATCAACATCGAGGGTGCGCAGTCGGTCGCTCCCACCGACGCGCAGATCGCGGCCTACAAGAGCGTCCCCTTGTTGGAGCTGTTCGGCGACCATCTCGACGCCCCCGTATTCACCGGCCAGCCTCGCTACGAGGCGCGCAAGGCCGTGGTCGAGCGGATCAATCGCCTCGAGGCAGGCATGGCAACCCTCGTGCGGCTTCCCGACGTAGGCATCAAAGGCAACTCGCACATGATGATGCAGGACAAGAACAATCTGGAGGTGGCTGACTTCATCCTGCGCTGGATCGCGGACAAGGTGCGCTGAGTCATCCTCCGGCGGTGCGTGACGGCAATGACGAGGCCGAATCCGTCGCTGACCGACCTCGGAGCCGGCCATTCGCTACGGACCGAAGGCAGGCATCAGTGCACAACAACTCCGAGCCGTGCCCGCATTCGACAGCGCCCCGCTCTTCGACGAAGACGAACGCGACGTCATGCTAGAGCACCTTGCTTCGAACCGGTTGGGTCGGTGTCGGTTGCTGCGCTGCGGGCGGCGCGACGATGAAGTCGACGAAGCCTTGCGCCGCGTGGGAGAGCGAAACGCCCGCTCGTCGCACGAGTGAAACCTCGCGATCGATCAGGGGGTTCTCCACACGGCGCCAGCTGATCCGCGCCGGGTCTGCCAGCTTCACCGCATAGCCGGGGAGGATCGCGACGCCGAGCCCGGCGTCCACCATCCCGATGAGCGAGCCCGCATAGTTGGCCTCCCTTGCGGGCTTCAGCATCAGCCCGGCAGCCGCGAAGCCTGCTTCGGTGAGATCTCGAAACACGCTGCCGCGGCTCAATGCGAGCACCGGTTCCAGCGCGATATCCGCCCAGGTCAGTTGCTGCAGGCGACTGAACGCATGCCCCGCCGGGAATGCGGCTGCCATGGCTTCCGAGAAGAGCAAGGTGCGCTGGATGTCGACTTCGTCCGACGCGAAAGTGCCGATACCGACGTCGGCCGCACCGCCGCGCACCAGCGGCAACACTTGGTTGGGCAGCGTGTCCTGCAGTACGACCTCGATGCCCGGGTATTGCGCGGAGAAGGCAGCCAGGATTGGCGGAAGATAGGTGCTGGACAGAACCAGCGGTGCTGCCACCACCACGCGCCCGCGTTCCCTCGCTACGAGCTTGTCCACGCCCGCAAGCGCCGACTCGAGCTCGGCCAGCACCCGTTCCGCGCGCGGGAAAAAGTCGCTTCCCGCCGCCGTCAGGGCCACGGCTCGCGTGGTGCGGTCGAACAGCCGGCTGTCGATAGCTCCTTCGAGTTCGCGCACCAGCAAGCTGAGGGCCGATTGTGTGACGTGCATGGCCTGCGCGGCCCGGGTGAAGTTGCCGAGCCGCGCGACCAGCACGAAAGCCCGGAGCTGGCGGAGAGTCACATTCATGAGCGGAGCCAATCATTCGATCGGAAAGTCTCGATTGAATTGTACCCACGCGCGTCTTCTAATCACTGCCATGCAAGCCGATGGAGGGACCCGGTCTGCACCCTCAACAGAAAGACCAGAGACATGAAACGCCGTGAACTCCTCGCCTCCGTGCCAGCGCTTGCTGCCGCCGCCTTGCCGTCATGGACCGCAGCGCAGGCAGTCTATCCGAGCGCGCCCGTCAAGGTGCTGGTGGGTTTCCCGCCTGGCACGGCAACAGACGTGGCGGTGCGTGCCGTCGTGGAGCAGATGTCTAGGCGCCTGGGCCAGCCCTTCATCGTGGACAACAGGCCCGGCGCCGGCAGCAACATCGCCGCCAAGGCAGTGGCCACGGCGCAGCCCGATGGCTACACCGTCTTCGCGATCACGATCGCCAACATCATCAACGCCGCGTTCCCGGGCGCCAATGCGGTCGATCCACTGAAAGACTTCAAGCCGATCACGCTGATCGGGAACGTTCCCAATGTGCTGGTGGTTCGTCCCTCGCTGAAGGTCTCGACCGTGGCCGAACTCATCGCCCTCGCGAAGGCCAAGCCGGGTTCCCTGGCCTATGCATCCTCCGGCGTCGGAACCTCGCCCCACCTGTCTGGCGAACTGTTCGCACTGATGGCCGACGTCAAAATGGTCCACGTTCCGTACAGGGGAAGTACGCCCGCGGTGACCGACTTGCTCGGCGGCCAGGTGCAGCTCATGTTCTCGCCGGCTTCGACCGTGCTGCCGCACGTGCGCGCGAACAAACTGGTGGCATTGGCCGTCACCAGCCCTCGCAGGACCTCAAGCGCGCCGGATCTGCACACGCTCGACGAGTTGGGGCTGAAGGGCTTCGACACCTCGGTGTGGATGGGGCTGGTGGCCCCGGCCCAGACGCCATCCAGCGTCATCAGCAAGCTGCGCACCACGGCCCATGCGGCGCTCGATTCGAGCGAGATTCAGGCGATCTACAAGGCGCAGACCATCGACGTTCTCAAGACCAGCGACGAAGCGCTGTCCCGCTTCCTGCAGAGCGAGGGCGCGCGGTGGTCGAAGTTCATTCAGCAGACGGGCATCAAGCCTGAGTGAGAGAAGCATTTTCTTCAGAAAGGAATATCGAAATGTCAAAACTGCGCGCTACCGAGTGCCGCGAATTCATCGCAGCGGTCACCGAGAAGGCTGCGGAGATGGGGGTGCCAATCTCTGTCGCCATCGTCGGACCCGAAGGACACCTGATCGCGCTCGAGCGCATGGATGACGCGGGCTTCATCACTCCGGACACGGCTCGCGCGAAGGCGTTCACCGCGGCCGCTTTCCGCTCGATGAGCCCGCGTTTCAGCGACGGCCTGGTCATTCAACAGTGGTTCAAGGAGCGCAACCCGCAGATGCTGGCCAATGCATCTGTCTTCACCAACGGTCAGGTTGTGGCCTCCGGTGGCTGTGCGCCCGTGTTCAAAGGCAACGAGATGGTCGGCGCCTACGGCATCAGCGGTGCGACGGGCGACCAGGACGAGGAGATCGGCCAGCACGCTCGCGCGAAGGTGGGTTGGGCGCACATGCCGGTCGATGACACGACGCCCGAAAGCGTGAAGAGGCACGTGAACGAGATCTACGGCAAGGTCGGCCTGAAGGATCGCGCCCTCTGAGTGCCGCGCGCGGCAGCCGAGCCTGCGCGCGTTGGCCCCGTCCCCGAATTTTCAATCTGCCTGCCGCGCGCGGGCAACGGAGAACCCATGCCTTCCCAACCAGCCGTGCTGGCTGAAGCAGCCGACGCCCTGTGGGGCGCCGCCGAGACCGGCAACTACACGCAGCCGTTGAGAGTCACCTATCCCGGCCTGGATGCGGCCGACGCGTACGCCATTCAGCGGATGAACACCGAGCGCAGACTGGCCGAAGGCTGTCGCGTGGTCGGCCGCAAGATCGGGCTGACGGCACGCGCCGTTCAGGCGCAGCTCGGCGTTGCCCAGCCTGATTTCGGTGTGCTCTTCGACGACATGAGTTTCGGCGACGCAGAACCGATTCCCATGCGGAAGCTTCAGCAGCCGAAGGTCGAGGCAGAGATTGCTTTCATGCTCGGCCGGGACCTCGACTTGGGAAACCCCGGGCACGCGGACGTCATCAAGGCGGTGGACCACGTCCTTCCGGCGATCGAAATCGTGGGTAGCCGCATCGCGAGCTGGGACATCCGGTTCGTCGACACGGTCGCGGACAACGCATCCTCAGGCGCCTTCGTCCTGGGCGGATCCCCGCGGCTGCTCGGGGAGGTCGACCTCAGGCTATGCGGCATGGTCATGAACCGGCGCGGCGAGCCGGTGTCGGTCGGCGCGGGTGCGGCATGCCTGGGCAACCCGATCAATGCGGTGGTCTGGCTGGCCCGCACCATGGCCGCGCTCGGACAACCGCTGCGCGCCGGCGACCTGGTGCTGTCGGGCGCACTCGGCCCGATGGTGACGGTCGCACCCGGCGACGTGTTCGAAGCCCGCATCAACGGCCTCGGAGGCGTCAAGGCCGTATTCGAAGCCACTGATGCCACGAAGGAATCCAGATGAGCCAGGCACTCGAAATCGCGCAACTGCTGGACAATGCCGCCAGCCATGCCAAGGCGGTGCAGCAGATCGACCCGATGGGCGAGCTCTCGCTGGCCGAGGCCTACGCGATCCAATCCGCCTCCGTTCAGCGACGCGTTGCGCGCGGCGAGCGCCGCGTCGGTGTGAAGATGGGCTTCACGAGCCGCGCCAAGATGGTTCAGATGGGCGTCGACGATGTCATCTGGGGACGCCTGTCGAGCGGCATGCAGGTGGAAGAGGGCACGCCGGTGAAGTTCGCGCGCTTCGTCCATCCGCGTGTTGAGCCGGAGCTGGCCTTCGTGCTGAAGAAAGCGCTGGCCGGCGACGTCACCGCGGTCGAGGCGCTCGCCGCGGTCGAAGCCGTGGCGCCGGCGCTCGAGATCATCGACTCGCGCTACCAGGACTTCAAGTTCAGCCTGCCCGACGTGATCGCGGACAACGCCTCGTCGAGCGGCTTCGTGATCGGTGCCTGGAGCGACCCGCACCAGGATTTCAGCAATCTGGGCCTCACGATGAGCATCGACGGGCGCGTGGTGCAGGTCGGTTCCACCGCCGCCATCCTGGGACATCCGCTGCGCTCGCTGGTCGCCGCGGCGCGCCTCTCGGCGGCGGCCGGCGAGCCGCTGCAGGCCGGCTGGGTGGTGATGGCGGGCGGCGCCACGCCGGCCGAGTGGATCAAGCCGGGYCAGTCCATCTCGATCGAGATGGAGCGCCTCGGAACCGCCGGCTTCCATGTCGAGGAGTGAACCGTGCCCATTGCCTTGATCAAGATCATTGAGGGGCGGAGCCCTGAAAAAAAGCGCCGACTGATAGAGACCGTTTCTCGGGCCATGGCGGACAGCCTCGAGATGCCACTCGGCGCAGTGCGGGTCCTTCTCCACGAATATCCGGCAGGCCATTGGGGACGCGGGGGCCGGCTCGTGTCCGACATCTCAGATAGAGGGCCCTCCGAACCTCCCGGCGCCCAAGTGGCCGACGCGACGGCCAAGCTGTTCGCGAACTGAAAGAAGCAACATGCAGAACAAATTGAAGGTCGCAATCATCGGTCCGGGCAACATCGGCACCGACCTGATGATAAAAGTCATGCGCAACAGCAAACACCTCGAGATGGGTGCGATGGTCGGGGTCGACCCGAAGTCCGACGGCCTGGCGCGGGCCGAGCGCTTCGGCATCGCCACCACGGCGGAAGGCATCGAAGGGCTGGTGCGGCTCGGCGTGTTCCGCGACGTCGACATCGTGTTCGATGCCACTTCGGCCGGTGCCCACAAGCGCCACAACGAGGTGCTGCAGGCCCATGGCGTGCAGGTCATCGACCTGACACCCGCTGCCATCGGCCCTTACGTGATCCCCGCGATCAACCTCGATGCCCAGAACGCCAGCAACATGAACATGGTGACGTGCGGCGGGCAGGCGACCATCCCCGTGGTGGCCGCGGTATCTCGCGTCGCGAAGGTGTACTACGCTGAGATCGTCGCATCGATCTCGAGCAGGAGCGCCGGCCCGGGCACGCGCGCAAACATCGACGAGTTCACCGAAACAACCCGGGCCGCGATCGAGGAGCTCGGCGGCGCAGAGCGCGGCAAGGCGATCATCGTGCTGAACCCGGCGGAGCCGCCGCTGATCATGCGCGACACGGTGTTCGTGCTGTCTGAGATGGCCGACCAGGCTGCGGTGGACGCCAGCATTGCGAAGATGGTGGCGGACGTGCAGGCTTACGTGCCTGGTTACCGCATGAAGCAGCGAGTGCAGTTTGACGTGATCCCGGCCGACCGGCCGCTCAACGTGCCCAAGCTCGGCTTGCGCCACGGGCTCAAGACCTCGGTGTACCTCGAGGTTGAAGGCGCCGCGCACTACCTGCCGGCCTACGCCGGAAACCTCGACATCATGACCTCGGCCGCGCTCGCGTGCGCGGAGCTGATGGCGCAACGACGCATCGCCAGCGGCATCGCTCGCGGGCTGAAGGAGATCGCATGAAGCCGGCCAAAAAGCTCTACATCAGCGACGTGACCCTGCGTGACGGCAGCCATGCCGTTCGTCAGCAGTACAGTATCGCGCACGTCAAGGCGATATCCGCGGCGCTGGACGTTGCCGGCGTCGACAGCATCGAAGTCGCGCATGGCGACGGGCTGGAAGGCTCCAGTTTCAACTACGGCTTCGGTGCGCATACCGATGTCGAATGGATCGCGGCGGTGGCCGAAACGGTCAAGACCGCAAAGGTCGCAACCTTGCTGTTGCCGGGCATCGGCACCACACACGACCTGCGCAACGCCTACGATGCAGGCGCGCGCATCGTGCGTGTCGCAACGCACTGCACCGAGGCCGACGTGTCTCGCCAGCATCTGGAATACGCGCGCGAACTCGGCATGGACCCGGTGGGTTTCCTGATGATGAGCCATATGACCACGCCGAAGAAGCTGGCCGAGCAGGCGCTGCTGATGGAAAGCTATGGCGCGAGCTGCGTCTACGTGGTCGACTCCGGCGGTGCGCTCGGCATGGACGACGTGCGCTACCGGTTCCGAGCGTTTAAGGAGGCGCTGAGAGCCGATACGCAGACGGGCATCCACGCGCACCACAACCTGAGCYTTGGCGTGGCGAACTCGATCGTGGCCGTGGAAGAGGGCTGCGATCGCATCGACGCCAGCCTGGCCGGCATGGGCGCCGGTGCCGGCAACGCGCCGCTCGAGGTGTTCATCGCGGCGTCCGAGCGCCAGGGCTGGCACCATGGCACCGATCTGTACAAGCTGATGGACGCGGCCGACGACCTGGTGCGCCCGCTGCAGGATCGTCCGGTGCGGGTCGATCGCGAGACGCTCGCGCTTGGCTATGCAGGCGTTTACTCAAGCTTTCTGCGCCATGCCGAAGCGGCAGCGGAGAAATACGAGTTGAAGACCGTTGACATCCTTGTCGAACTGGGCGCACGCAAGTTGGTCGGGGGCCAAGAGGACATGATCGTCGACGTAGCGCTTGACTTGTTGCGCCAAGCCGAACAACAACCGCCTGCTTTAGGGACTTGTCATGAGCGAAGCACCCTAACACCCTGACAACTACGTCAGGAGTTCCAGCGCACCCTGCGGATTCCCATGATCAGTCAAGTGCGAACGCTATGGAAACGCCGCAAACTCGCTCGGTTGCAAKTCGTGGTTATACAAAGAATTGGATCCTCATGCCCATTGTTCAGATTTCACTTGTCGAAGGTAGAAAGCCCGACGACATCAAGCGTTGTGCAAAAGCGGTAGCGGCTGCCGTGCACGACAACCTGTGCACGCCACTGACAACTATCTGCGTGACCGTGAACCAGATTGGACCGTGCGCTCACGCCGCGCGTGGATCGTGAGAAAGGATGTGATGTGGTCGGAGGTGCGGCAAACACCACTGCGACCGGTTACGACTTGGGCGTGCGTCATCGCTTTTAGGTGGGAACTCTGGGAATCTGATTTGTGGACAAGCCCTCTGCAATCCTCGGTATCGCAGAGTGGTTCGTGGAGTGCCGACGCATCTGGTTCGGCGAATCGGTGGCCCCATCATCGACGGAGACAACAATGACTCTACTTCTCCAATGCCTGCGAGACCTCCGGACCAAGTCTGGTGATTTCGATCTGCTTCCACCACCGGCCCAAGGTGCTTCGGATCGCCTTGGGCACCATCCGCGCAACCTCAGCGAACTGCGCGACGCTTTGCCACGATCCGGATGTGACGAGGTTTGTGGCGTTCTGTGGCCGAACTACACGAAGCCTCTCGCGGGAGCTTCGCCCTCATGGTTCACTTCGCGTCGACGCGCTGCTGGTTGAACACAAGTCGGGCCCGCCGGTCGGCTCTCACCACCGGAAGGCGAACTCAAGGGCTCTGGTGCAAATTTCTGGCGCGGCCGAACTGCGGACACGAAGGCGCCGCGCAATTCAGGCTGAAAGTACGGCGTTTCAGACTACGGGCGCGGCTTGGCTTTTGACGCGCAGCCGGCCCAGATTGAACTGRCCCTTGCGAATGCGATGCAGCAACTCCACACCAGCAATCGTCACGGCCGCACGATCGAAGCTGATGCGCGACTTCACCTCGGTGGTCCTGCTCGATCATGTTGTTGAGATACTCGGACGACCGCAGTCGTGTGCCCTTCCAACGGGTGCTCTGCGCGGGCGGTTCCCGCGCGGCGCGATGCGAGGCAGCGTAGCCGTCCAGCGTGATGGTCACTGGAGGTTGGCCCTGAGTATCCAACGCTTCGCGAACCCTGGCATCGCGGTCGGCGCTCAGGCGAAAGTCGACTATCTGGCCTAGAGATAGGTCCACTTGCCGCGGATCTTCACGTAGGTCCTCGTCGACGCGCCAAGAGCGACCGGCCTTACGGGCAAAGCGATCCCCGCGCTTTTCGAACTCAGGCACGAAGCGCTGCACCCAGCGCATGATGGTGGTGTCGTCCAACGAGTGACCGCACTCCCATCATCTCCACCAGGTCAGGTCACGCAGGCTCAGCTTGAAGCGCAGGTGCCAGCGAACGCACAGGACGATGAATTCGCGCTCGAAGTGTTGGCCCTTGAACAGTTCGGCCATGCTCTGCTACCGCTGCGCCATCGACCCGCCGTCCGTTCAAAGCGCGTAGCCTACCGGAGGCGAAAGTTTGCACCAGAGCCGCCTCACTGCGCGCCAGAACGATCAACACGATGGTGACTGTTACCGCGCCTCCGATGCGCGTAGCGATTTGTGCAAACGGCATGAGCGTCATGCGATTCGCAGCAGTCAGGGATGGCTAGGTCGCCCGTACCGCCCTGTCCGCTGTGACATGCATTCACGATGGCCGCCTCGATCGGGTACATGTTCAGCCAGCGCACGACGACGGCTCCAGTTGCCATCAGCGTCACGACGGTCGAGACAATGGTGATCAG
>NZ_JBFUIU010000138.1:0-15177 GCF_056401695.1 Variovorax sp. P4_D9 | reverse complement strand
GTTCTGGCCGTGGAAATCGGTGACAGACACCGGCTTGTGCACGTGCCGGCCCTTCTCGTCCATCACGACCACCACGAACTGCTCGCCGACCTTCACGCCATGGCCTTCGAGCTGGCCGCTGATGCCCGAGGCACGCGCGCGGTAGCGGCGGTGCATGTAGGCCGCCAGCGCGACCAGGAAATCGGGGTCGTCGTGCGGCACGTCCTCGGCATGGAAGCCCTTGCCGTAATGCTCGGCGATGAAGCCGGTGTTGAAGTCGCCACTGACGAACTTCGGATGCGCGAGCAGCGCCGCCTGGAACGGGATGTTGCTGCTGATGCCGCGAATCACGAAGCCGTTGAGGGCTTCGCGCATCAGCGCGATGGCATGCGCGCGGTCGCGGCCATGGACGATCAGCTTGGCGATCATCGAGTCGTAGAACATCGGGATCTCGCCGCCGTCGTAGACGCCGGTGTCGACCCGCACGCCATTGAGCTGCTTGGTGTCGGCCGAGAACATGGTCTCCTTGGGCGGCTGGAAACGCACCAGCCGGCCGGTCGACGGCAGGAAGTTGCGGAACGGATCCTCGGCATTGATGCGGCACTCGATGGCCCAGCCGTCGCGCTTCACGTCCTTCTGCGCCAGCGGGAGCTTCTCGCCGGCGGCGACGCGGATCATCAGCTCGACCAGGTCGAGCCCGGTGATCGCCTCGGTTACCGGGTGCTCGACCTGCAGCCGGGTGTTCATCTCGAGGAAGTAGAAGCTCTGGTCCTTGCCGACCACGAACTCCACCGTGCCCGCGCTCTGGTACTTCACGGCCTTGGCCAGCGCCACCGCCTGCTCGCCCATCGCCTTGCGCGTGGCCTCGCTGATGAAGGGCGACGGCGCCTCCTCGATCACCTTCTGGTGGCGCCGCTGGATCGAGCATTCACGCTCGTTCAGGTAGATCACGTTGCCGTGCGCATCGCCGAGCACTTGGATCTCGATGTGGCGCGGCTCCTCGACGAACTTCTCGATGAAGACGCGGTCATCGCCGAAGCTGTTGCGCGCCTCGTTGCGGCAGGAGGTGAAGCCCTCGAAGGCTTCCTTGTCGTTGAAGGCGACGCGCAGGCCCTTGCCGCCGCCGCCGGCCGAGGCCTTGATCATCACCGGGTAGCCGATGTCCTTCGCGATCTCCACGGCGCGCTCGGCGCTTTCGATGGCGTCGTTCCACCCTGGAATGGTGTTGACCTTGGCATCGTTGGCGAGCTTCTTCGAGGCGATCTTGTCGCCCATCGCGGCGATCGAATAGTGCTTCGGCCCGATGAAGACGATGCCTTCCTCCTCGACCTTGCGTGCGAAGGCTTCGTTTTCGGACAGGAAGCCGTAGCCCGGATGCACGGCCTCGGCGCCGGTCGTCTTGCAGGCCGCAATGATGCGATCGGCCTGCAGGTAGCTGTCGCGACTGGCCGAGCCGCCGATGTGCACCGCCTCGTCGGCGAGCTCGACATGGCGCGCATCCTTGTCGGCGTCGGAATAGACGGCCACCGTGAGGATGCCCATCTTCTTCGCGGTCTTGATGACGCGGCAGGCGATCTCGCCACGGTTGGCAATCAGGATCTTCTTGAACATGTTGTGGTCTCCCGATTTCAGAGGGGAATGTTGCCGTGCTTGCGCCACGGGTTCTCGAGCTTCTTCTCGCGCAGCATCACCAGGCTGCGGCAGATCCGCTTGCGGGTCTCGCTCGGCAGGATCACGTCGTCGATGTAGCCGCGCGTTCCCGCGACGTAGGGATTGGCGAAGCGCGCCTTGTATTCGGCCTCGCGCGCGGCGAGCTTCTCGGGGTCGTTCTTGTCCTCGCGGAAGATGATCTCGACCGCGCCCTTGGCACCCATCACCGCGATCTCGGCACGCGGCCAGGCCAGGTTGACGTCGCCGCGCAGGTGCTTCGAGGCCATCACGTCGTAGGCGCCGCCGTAGGCCTTGCGCGTGATCACCGTGATCTTCGGCACCGTGCATTCGGCGTACGCATAGAGCAGCTTGGCGCCGTGCTTGATGATGCCGCCGTACTCCTGGCTGGTGCCGGGCATGAAGCCGGGCACGTCGACGAAGGTCACGACCGGGATGTTGAAGGCATCGCAGAAGCGCACGAAACGCGCCGCCTTGATCGACGACTTGATGTCCAGGCAGCCGGCCAGCACCAGCGGCTGGTTGGCGACGATGCCGACGCTCTGGCCTTCCATGCGGCCGAAGCCGATCACGATGTTCTTCGCGAAGTCGGGCTGCAGCTCGAAGAAGTCGCCGTCGTCGACCACCTTCGAGATCAACTCCTTCATGTCATAGGGCTTGTTCGGGTTGTCGGGCACCAGCGTGTCGAGCGACAGGTCGGCGCGGTCGGCCGGGTCGCCGCTCGGGCGCACCGGCGGCTTCTCGCGGTTGCTGAGCGGCAGGTAGTTGTAGAGCCGGCGCAGCATCATCAGCGCCTCGACGTCGTTCTCGAAGGCCATGTCGGCCACGCCGCTCTTGGTGGTGTGGGTCGAGGCACCGCCGAGCTCCTCGGCCGTCACGTCCTCGTGCGTCACGGTCTTCACCACCTCGGGGCCGGTGACGAACATGTAGCTGCTGTCCTTCACCATGAAGATGAAGTCGGTCATGGCCGGCGAATACACCGCGCCGCCGGCGCAGGGGCCCATGATCATGCTGATCTGCGGCACCACGCCCGAGGCCATCACGTTGCGCTGGAACACGTCGGCATAGCCACCCAGCGAGGCCACGCCTTCCTGGATGCGGGCGCCGCCCGAATCGTTGAGGCCGATGACCGGGGCGCCGACCTTCATGGCCTGGTCCATCACCTTGCAGATCTTCTCGGCATGGGCTTCGCTGAGGGCGCCGCCGAAGACCGTGAAGTCCTGGCTGAAGATGAACACCAGGCGGCCGTTGATCATGCCGTAGCCGGTGACCACGCCATCGCCCGGGATCTTCTGGTCGGCCATGCCGAAGTCGCTCGAGCGGTGCTCGACGAACATGTCCCATTCTTCGAAGGTGTTGTCGTCGAGCAGCAGTGCGATGCGCTCGCGCGCCGTCAGCTTGCCCTTGGCATGCTGGGCGTCAATGCGCTTCAGGCCGCCGCCGAGTCGCGCCTGGGCGCGGCGATTTTCGAGTTGTTCGAGGATTTCTTTCATGACGTTCCGTCGTAGGAGTTGATCTTTGCTGAAAGGGAGTGCCGAAGGCTACGCCTGTCCGGCCTGCGCGGCGAGCAGTTGGCGCGCCGCGGTCGATGCGGGCAAGGTGCCGGCCGCCACCTGGGCCACGGCCCGGGGCAGCAGCTCGCGCACCTGCGGATGCTGGCGGAAGGCCTGCTTGAGGGCGGCGTCGATGCGTTCCCACATCCAGGCCAGCGCCTGCTTCTCGCGCCGGCTGGTGAAGCGGCCGTTGGCCGCCTGCAGCGCCTTGAACTGCAGCACGGCAGCCCAGAAGGCGTCGACGCCGGTGCCCAGCAGCGCACTGAGCTGGATCACCTTCGGCAGCCAGAAGCGCACCTCGGCTTCGGGCGTGCCGGGCGTCGCATGGGCCGCGTGCATGACTTGCGCATGGGCCGGATTGCCGTGATGGCCGAACAGGCGCAAGGCCGAGGTAATCTGGGCCTGGGCGCGGGTGGCCGCATCCGGATCGATGTCGGCCTTGTTGATCACCACCAGGTCGGCCAGCTCCATGACGCCCTTCTTGATCGCCTGCAGATCGTCGCCGGCATTGGGCAGCTGCAGCAGCACGAACATGTCGGTCATGCCCGAAACCGCGGTCTCGCTCTGGCCGACGCCGACCGTCTCGACGATCACGATGTCGTAGCCGGCGGCCTCGCAGACCAGCATCGCCTCGCGGGTTTTCTCGGCCACGCCGCCAAGCGTGCCGCTCGACGGGCTCGGCCGGATGTAGGCGCGCTCATGCACCGACAAATGCTCCATGCGCGTCTTGTCGCCGAGGATCGAGCCGCCGGAGACGGTGGACGACGGATCGATGGTGAGCACGGCGACGCGGTGGCCCTGCGCGATCAGGAACAGCCCGAGGGTCTCGATGAAGGTCGACTTGYCGACGCCGGGCACGCCCGAGATGCCGAGTCGGAAGGACTTGCCGGTGTGCGGCAGCAGCGCCGTGAGCAGCTGGTCGGCCTGCGCGCGATGGTCGGCGCGGGTCGATTCGAGCAGCGTGATCGCCTTGGCGATCGCGCGGCGCTGCAAGGGGCCGTCGCTGGCCAGCAGCGCGTCCACCGTGACCGGTGACTTGGCGGGCCGCATCTTCAGGCTGCAACCGCCGCGCGAATCTGCTCGAGTACGTCCTTGGCACTCGCCGGGATCGGCGTGCCCGGTCCGTAGATGCCCTTGACGCCGGCCTCGTAGAGAAAGTCGTAGTCTTGCCGTGGAATCACGCCGCCGACGAAGACGATGATGTCGTCGGCGCCCTGCTTCTTGAGCTCTGCGATAATCGCCGGCACGAGGGTCTTGTGGCCGGCGGCCAGCGTGCTGACGCCCACGGCATGGACGTCGTTCTCGATCGCCTGGCGCGCGCATTCCTCCGGCGTCTGGAACAGCGGTCCCATGTCGACGTCGAAACCGAGGTCGGCGAAGGCAGTGGCCACCACCTTGGCGCCGCGGTCGTGGCCGTCCTGCCCCAGCTTGGAGATCATGACGCGCGGGCGCCGGCCCTGTTCCTCGGCGAAGGCCGCGATCTCGTGCTGCAGCGTCTCCCAGCCTTCGGCCGAGTCGTAGGCGGCGGCATAGACGCCCGTGACCTTCTGCGTGTCGGCGCGGTGCCGGCCATAGATCTTCTCGAGCGCATCGCTGATCTCGCCGACCGTGGCGCGCAGGCGCACCGCCTGGATGCTGAGGTCGAGCAGATTGCCCTCGCCGCTTTCCGCCGCGGCGGTGAGTGCGTCGAGCGCGGCCTGCGCCGCGGCGCTGTCGCGCTTCTCGCGTATGGCCTTCAGCTTGGCGATCTGGCCGTCGCGCACCTTGACGTTGTCGATCTGCAGGATGTCGTGGGTATCCTCTTCCTTGAGCTTGTACTTGTTGACGCCCACGATCACGTCCCTGCCCGAGTCGATGCGCGCCTGCTTGTCGGCGGCCGCGGCCTCGATCTTGAGCTTGGCCCAGCCGCTGTCGACGGCCTTGGTCATGCCGCCCATGGCCTCGACCTCCTCGATGATGGTCCAGGCCGCGTCGGCCATGTCCTGCGTGAGCTTCTCCATCATGTAGCTGCCGGCCCAGGGGTCGATCACGCTCGTGATGTGGGTCTCTTCCTGGATGATCAGTTGGGTGTTGCGCGCGATGCGCGAGCTGAACTCGGTCGGCAGCGCGATGGCCTCGTCGAGCGCGTTGGTGTGCAGGCTCTGGGTGCCACCGAACACCGCGGCCATCGCTTCGATGGTGGTACGCACCACGTTGTTGTACGGGTCCTGCTCGGTGAGTGACCAGCCGGAGGTCTGGCAGTGGGTGCGCAGCATCAGGCTCTTCGGGTTCTTCGGATTGAACTCCTTCATGATCCGGCACCACAGCAGGCGCGCGGCGCGCATCTTCGCGACCTCGAGATAGAAGTTCATGCCGATCGCCCAGAAGAAACTGAGCCGGCCCGCGAAGCCGTCGACGTCGAGGCCCTTGGCCAGCGCGGTCTTCACATATTCCTTGCCGTCGGCCAGGGTGAAGGCCAGCTCGAGCGCCTGGTTGGCGCCGGCTTCCTGCATGTGGTATCCACTGATCGAGATCGAGTTGAACTTCGGCATGTTCTTCGCCGTGTACTCGATGATGTCGCCGATGATCCGCATGCTCGGCGCCGGCGGAAAGATGTAGGTGTTGCGGACCATGAACTCCTTGAGGATGTCGTTCTGGATGGTTCCGCTGAGTTGGTCCTGGGAGACTCCCTGCTCCTCGGCCGCGACCACGTAGCCCGCCAGCACCGGCAGCACGGCGCCGTTCATGGTCATCGAAACGCTGACCTTGTCGAGTGGGATCTGGTCGAACAGGATCTTCATGTCCTCGACCGAATCGATCGCCACGCCGGCCTTGCCGACGTCGCCGGTGACGCGCGGATGGTCGCTGTCGTAGCCGCGGTGGGTCGCGAGGTCGAAGGCCACCGAGACGCCCTGCCCGCCCGCCGCCAGCGCCTTGCGATAGAAGGCGTTGGATTCCTCAGCGGTCGAGAAGCCCGCGTACTGACGAATGGTCCACGGGCGCACCGCGTACATGGTGGCCTGCGGCCCGCGCAGGTAGGGCTCGAAGCCCGGCAAGGTGTCGGTGTACTTGAGCCCTTGCAGGTCGGCCGAGGTATAGAGCGGCTTGACCGTGATGCCGTCCGGCGTGACCCAGTTCAGCGCTTCGAGGTTGCCGCCCGGGGCGGACTTGGCGGCCGCCTTGGTCCAGGCTTCGAGGGTCGCAGGCGAGAAGGTGTATTTGGTTTTGCTCATGGGCGCCGCTTTGGAGGTCATGCGAAGTTCGAGGAATGCCTGCACTGTTGCAGGATTGCGGCACGGAGTTTACCTCATTTGTAATTATTAATTCAAAGAAACCGACTTGAGGTACATTTCAGCCATGTCAGCTGTCACCCTTACCCCCCGCGCCCTCTACGAAGAGGTGGCGGAACTGCTGCGCCAGCGCATCTTCAGTCGCGAACTCGAGCCCGGCAGCTGGATCGACGAGCTCAAGCTGGCCGACGAATACGGCATCAGCCGCACGCCGCTGCGCGAGGCGCTGAAGGTACTTGCCGCCGAGGGGCTGGTGACGATGAAGGTGCGGCGCGGCGCCTACGTGACCGAGGTGTCGGAGAAGGACCTGTCGGACGTCTACCACCTGCTGAGCCTGCTCGAGAGCGATGCGGCGGGCGTGGTGGCCAGGAACGCGACGGACGCCGAGCTGGCCGAACTCGATCGGCTGCACGCGGAGCTCGAAGCCGCGGCGAAACCGGGTCATGTGGATCGCGCGAATTTCTTCGCCATCAACGAGCGCTTCCACATGCGCTTGCTGGCGATCGCCAACAACCGCTGGCGCGATCAGATGGTGGCCGACCTGCGCAAGGTGATGAAGCTCAACCGGCACAACTCGCTGCTTAAGGCGGGCCGCATCGACGAGTCGCTGAAGGAGCACCGGGCGATCGTGGCGGCGATCAAGGCACGCGAGCCGGCACTCGCGATGTCGCGCATGCAGGAGCACTTCCGCAACGGACTGGAAGCGGCGAACTAGGCTGGAACTAGGCTGGGCTTCAGCCGCCCGGTGGGGCGGTTCCGATGTCGGCATTGATCTGCTTCACGGTTTCAAGCAAGCGCGGCGCGACGCGCGCCAACATCGCTTCCCGTGGCAACAGATAGGCCGGGCCGCCGCAACTCACCGCATAGCGCTCGCCGCGGGGGCCGCGAAGTGGAAAGCCCAGGGCATGAATATGCGGATGCCACTCACCGAACGAAGTGCAGTAGCCCACCCGGGCGTACTCGTCGATGCCGGCCATGATCCGCGGCTCCAATTCGGCCCAGTTCTCGCCGCTCGCGATCCGGATCTGATCGAGAAGATCACGCTGCTCGGACGAAGGCAGGGCCGCGGTATAGGCACGCCCGGCCGCAGAGGTTGCGATGGTCATGCGGGAGCCGATCTCGATGCGCGAGGTGATCAACGCGCCACGCGGCCGAATCGAATCGATGATGAGCATGTCGAGTTCGTCGCGCACGCCCACGTGAACGCTGGCGCCGGCGAACTCCGCCAGCGCCGTGAGGTGCGGCCGCGCCAGCGTTCGCAGATCGAAGTGGCGCAGGTACCGGGTGCTCATGTCCAGCAGCGCCGGACCGAGGCTGAAACGCTCGGTGTCCGCCGACTGCCGTAGGTAACCGCTGCTCACCAGCGTCGCCGCAAGACGGGACACGGTCGCCTTGGGAATTCCCGTGGCGTCGGCCAGGTCGCGATTGCTCAAGGGGCCGGCGCCGTCGCCGACCGCCTTGAGCACGGCCAGCCCCCTTGCCAGCGCAGTCACTTCCTCCTTGCCGGACCCGCCGATCGGCTCAGCCGCAGCCTCTTCCTTTTTGAAACCATGTTTCATATTTCTTCAAAAATCGATTGACCGCATCGGAGGGATGTGGATTAATTCGAAACATTGTTCCATAAAAATACCATGACGAGACAAAAGCTCTATCTCACGCGCCGGCAGTTGCTCCTGGCCGGCAGCCTGATCGCCGCAGGGTCTGGCAGCAGCTTGGCCGTCGCCCAGGAATTCCCCAAGGGCCCGGTCAAAATCATCATCCCCTTCGCGCCGGGTGGGCCGACCGACACGGTCGGCCGACTCATCGCCATGAAGCTGCAGGAGATGTGGGGGCAACCCGTGATCGTCGACTACAAGCCCGGCGCGGGCACTGCCATCGGTGTCGATTTCGTCGCCAAGGCGCCGCCGGACGGCCAGACTTTCGGCATGGTGAACTCGTCGTTCGCAGTCAATCCCTCGCTGCGCAAGACGCTGCCCTACGACACGATCAAGGACCTCCAGGGCATCACCCAGATCGCGAATCTGCAACTGGCCATCGTCGCGCGGCCCAACGCCCCGTTCGACACCGTGCCGGAACTGATCGCCTTCGCGAAGAAGAACCCCGGCAAGCTGACCTATGGCACGCCCGGTGCCGGCAGCACCACCCATTTGGGCGCGGAACTGCTCAAGCGCGAAGCCGGCTTCGACATGCTTCATTCACCCTTCAAGGGCAGCGCCCCGGCCCATACCGAACTGATGGGCGGACGCATCGACATCGTCGTCGACCCCTTTCTCTCCGTGCTTCCCTACGTCAAGGCGGGGCGCATGAAGATGATCGCGACCATGGGGCTGAACCGCGTGGAGGGCTTCGACTACCCGACCGTGGCCGAGACGGTTCCTGGGTTCAACGTCAATGCGTTGCTGGGCTTCGTGGCGCCGCATGGCACGCCGCGGCCCATCATCCAGAAGATTCAGGCGGACACGGAAAAGGTCTTGCGCAGCCCCGATATGCGCAAGCGCATTGAGGAACAGGGCATGGAGGTCGTCGCCTCCCGACCCGAGCAGTTCGACGCTTTCGTGCAATCCGAAATGAAGCGCTGGGCTCGCATCATCGGCGAGGCCGGCATCCAGGCCGAGTAGCCATCTTCCGTTTTCAGCACGCCCGCCGCCATGTCACTCCAACTCAAGCCCCTTCATCCCCTGTTCGTTGCCGAAGCCAGCGGCATCGACATCACGCACCCTCTGTCCGAGAGCGAGGTGCGGCAGATCAACGCGGCCATGAACGAATACGCCGTGCTGGTCTGGCGCGGCCAGGCGCTCAGCGGCCAGCAACAGATCGATTTCGCGAAGTCTTTCGGACCGCTCGACCTCGGCCTCAAGAAGGTCTTCAAGCGGAAGGAGCGGCTCGAGGACGAGCGCCTGATCGATATTTCTAACGTCGACGCCGAGGGCAATGTCGCAAGGCGCGACTCGCCGAAGAATCTGTCGAACTTCGCCAACCAGCTCTGGCACAGCGACAGTTCTTTCCAGAACCCGCGCGCCGCCTATTCGATGCTGCATGCGCTGGTCCTTCCGAGCTGGGGCGGCACGACCGAGTTCGCCGACCTGCGCGCAGCATACGACACGCTGCCCGAGCGCACCCGACAAGAGGTCGAGGGCCTGAGCGCCGAGCACTATGCACTGCACACGCGCATCCTGCTCGGCGACGACGCCTACACCGACGATCAGAAGAAGAGCATTCCGCCGGCCGTATGGCCGCTGGTACAGACGCATCCGGGCTCGGGTCGCCAGCTGCTGTTCGTCGGCGTGCATGCGCGCGAGATCATCGGATGGCCGGTGGCGGAAGGCCGCATGTACCTGGCGGACCTGCTCGAGCACGCCACGCAGCGCCAGCATGTCTACAGCCACGCCTGGCAGGTCGACGACCTGGTGATGTGGGACAACCGCAGCACGCTGCACCGCGGGCGCCGCTACGACATCGCCGAACGCCGCGAACTGCGCCGCACCACGATCGAGGACGTGCCCGACGCCCGGCTCATGGTGGCCTGACCGAGTCCGCGCCGCTCAGACGGTCTGGGCGGCGACGGGCTCGTGCGCGATCGCCATCACTTCGTGCGGCGGCAGCGTCTTGAACTTGTGGTCGCTCCACACCTGGCGCCAGCGGCGGGCGCCGGCCAGGCCGTTGCGCAGGCCGAGCATGTGGCGCGCGATGTTCGACCACGGGGTGCCGTGCCCGGCCGCTTCGCAGGCCATGTAGTCGCACATCCGCAGTTCGACCTCTTCGCGCGTCAGCGCCGACGGCGGCTCGCCGTAGAAGACCGCGTCCCACTCGGCCAGCCACCACGGATTGTGATAGGCCTCGCGGCCGATCATCACGCCGTCGAGCAGGCGCAGGTGCGCGTGCATCTGCGCGTTGTCGGCGAAGCCGCCATTGATCGAGAAGGCGAGCGCCGGGAAGTCGTGCTTGAGCCGATGCACCAGTTCGTAGCGCAGCGGCGGCACTTCGCGGTTCTGCTTCGGCGACAGGCCCTTGAGCCAGGCATTGCGGGCATGGACGATGAAGGTGTCGCAGCCGGCCTCGCTGACCTTGCCGACGAAGTCGCGCACGAACTCGTAGCTCTCGATTTTGTCGATGCCGATGCGGTGCTTGACGGTGACCGGCAGGTCGACGACATCGACCATCGCCTTCACGCAGTCGGCCACCAACTGCGGCTCGTTCATGAGACAGGCACCGAAGGCGCCGCGCTGCACGCGTTCGCTCGGGCAGCCGCAGTTGATGTTGATCTCGTCATAACCCCATTCTTCGCCGAGCGTGGCGCAGTGAGCCAGGTCGGCGGGCTCGCTGCCGCCGAGCTGCAGTGCGATGGGATGCTCCTCGGCGTTGAAGCGCAGGTGGCGCGGCACGTCGCCGTGGATCAGCGCGCCAGTGGTCACCATCTCGGTGTAGAGCAGCGTGCGGCGGGTCAGCAGGCGATGAAAGTAGCGGCAGTGGCGGTCGGTCCAATCCATCATTGGTGCGACACTGATGATTGGATGCCTAAGTTCTTGATTCATAACGATTTTTTCTGCCGCCGAAAGTTACGAATCGGCCAATGCACAGCACACAAGGCAAATGAAACGTGCAGTGGCCACGATTGGATGGACACAGATTGCACACATGGCTTCATTTTCCCAGTCGCCAAGCGGCAAATGGCGCGTACAAGGGCCCGGCATTTGCCGCCACGAACTTCTGTAAGGGCGAGCCCTAGACTAGCGGAAATGGAGCCGCAGGCCCCATAAGAACACAACGCCCAACACGACAATCACCGCTATCCGCCCCCATGGCATAAGAGGCGGCAGTGGTTCAACCGTTGGTCTTTTCCCTCGGGTGCTCCGACGCTCGAGGGGAGAATGCGCGCTGATGTTGGCACGTTCGCTCATTTGCCAATCAGTCTGGGTGTCGTCTCGATCGGTCTTCATGCAGACCATCATGATTACATTCCGATACATCCACCATGCCACCTCGACCCTTCGGCTGGTCTTTTCGTGAAATTGTTAACTAAAGCTCTCGCCGATGCACGTCAATCCGGTCCCCAGCGACTGTCCACGAAGCCCCGAAAAGGTCTATTCTTACCTTTCTTCGATCGATAAGACAAAGGTACGAAATGCCTGCCACTGCCACCTTGTCCAGCAAATTCCAGATCTCCATTCCAAAGGAAGTGCGGGAGGAGAAACAGTGGGAGGCCGGCCAGGAGTTCGTCTTCATCCCCAAGGGCCAAGGCGTGCTGTTGATGCCGGTGCCCGAACTGGAGGAACTGGCCGGCATCGCAAGGGGCGCGGACGCCCGCGGATACCGCGACCGGACCGATCGCTACTGATGGTGGCGACTCTGGTGGTCGTCGACACCTCGGCCTGGATCGAATGGCTGGCGGGCAGCGCACAAGGCCAGAAAGTGGGTACGCATCTTCCCGAAAGGGCAAGCTGCATCGTTCCAACCATCGTGCAGCTCGAACTGTCCAAATGGCTGGTTCGCGAGCTCGGCGAAGAACCGGCCGACCAAGTCATTGCCTACACACAGAAATGCAGGGTGGTGCCGCTCGACACAGGCATCGCTCTGCTGGCGGCCGATCTGCACCGTGAGCACAAGCTGGCAACGGCCGACGCGATCGTCTATGCGACGGCCAGGCAACAAAAAGCCGATCTGCTCACCTGCGACGCGCACTTCGAAGGATTGCCCGGGGTATTCCACTTTCCCAAGCCAGAGCGAACGCGAACGACGCCCTCGCGCCGCGTCAAGCCATGAGCACGGCCTGATCCAGCCGACGGTCTTTCAGCAGCGCCGCCAACCCCTCCGGCTGATAGCCCGCAAATCCATCCAGGTAGACCTGCACGCTCGGATGAAACAACGCACCCTGCGGGATCTTCCTCGGCCCGTGCGGCAGCAGCGCGAAGGGCGGGTCCTTGTAGGGCGTGTGGACCGGGCCGAAGGCGCCGACCTTCGCCGCCTGGTACTGCGGCGAGATCGCCACGCCGTTGTCCCTGAAGTGCCCGATCATCCAGTCGAGCGAAAAGCCCGACAGATCCTGCGTCGGGTAGCCGCCGCCGACGTCCGAATGGGCGCCGCAAAACCAGCGCTGGTGGATGCCCTCCCTGGCGTCCCACAGTGTCGGCTCGAAGTCACCTCTCTGCTCGTCGATCGCGACCGCGTGAAAGCCGCTGCGCACCTTCGGCGACAGCGCACGGTCCGCGAACTCGAAGACGTCGATCTTCTTCGCGTCGGCCGGGTTGTAGAACGGCACCCCGAGCGAACCGACCGTGTCCCAGGCGGCGATGGCCTCGATACTGACTCCCTGCACCAGACGCGCCGGGTCGATGCGGCGCGACTTGAATTCCTCGAGGTAGCCCAGCAGCGTGCTCTGCTTGCCGGCCTTGCGCCGGTACTCGGCCCAGACATGGATGCCCAGCGCATAGGCCCGTTCGGGGTCGTAGCGGCCGTCGTCCCCGCACATGGCGTCCTGCGGCAGCAGGCCCATCGCCGCGACCATGCCGCCCAGCGCGCGGACGGTGTACGCCCCGCGGCTGAAACCGCACAGGAAGATGCGGTCCCCGGCTTCGTAGTTGCGAGACACGAAGGTGTAGCCGCGCACGATGCGTTCGATGAAGCCCTCGCCGAACACGCCGCCGAGCAGCTTCCTGATCGCGTTGCCGGAATCGCCCACGCCATGCAGGTACTTGGCCACCTGGATGACACGCCCATCCGGACCGCCGCTCTCAACTTTCTCCTGCTCGTCCTGCTTGCGCAGCGAGTCGGGCGTCACCGCACCGGCCAGGGCCGCGAAAAGCCGCAGCACGTTGGTGGCGTAGGGCTGCAGTGCGTCGCCATCCCCCTGGCCCAGACCCTTCCAGGTGCCGTCGGCACAAAAGACGATGCTCTTCGCCATGACGCATCCTTTCCGCAGGTTTCCGGCGAGGAGTCTGGTCCGATCCGAGGCCGGAATCCATGCGCCATTCGCTGTATGCCGCCTCGCGCCCAGCCCTCCCCGAATTCAGAGGAAATCCCCTGGCGTGCCCTCTATGGCTGTGCTTCGGGATAATCAGGGTTAACCCGCATTTAATTCCCCCGATGACAGCTTCGACCGCCCCTCCGTCCAGCACTTCGTCGCGCATGCCCGCCGCGCTGCTCRCCCTGGCCGCTGCGGCCTTCGCCATCGGCACCAGTGAATTCGTCGTCATGGGCCTGCTGCCCGACATGGCGCTCGATCTCGGCGTCACGCTGGCGCAGGCCGGCTTGCTGGTCACCGGCTATGCGCTGGGCGTGGTGGTCGGCGCACCGGTGTTCGCTGTCGCGACCGCCCGGCTGCCGCGCAAGGCGACGCTGGTCGCGCTGGCCTCGCTGTTCGTCGTCGGCAACCTGCTGTGCGCGCTGGCGCCGGACTACGGCCTGCTGATGGCGGCCCGCGTCATCACCGCGTTGGCCCATGGCACCTTCTTCGGCATCGGCTCGGTGGTGGCCGCGGGCCTGGTGCCTGCCAACCGGCGCTCGCAGGCGATCGCGCTGATGTTCACCGGCCTCACGCTGGCCAACGTGCTCGGCGTGCCGATGGGCCGGATCATCGGCGAGCATTTCGGCTGGCGAATGACCTTCGCCGCGATCGTCGGGATCGCGCTAGCCGCGGTGGCGGCCCTGGTGGCCCTGCTGCCGCGCCAGATCGAGATGCAGAAGGGCAACATCCTGCGCGAATTCACCGTGCTGGCCGACCGCCGCGTGCTGCTGGCGCTGGCCACCAGCGCGCTGGCCTCGGCCAGCCTGTTCTGCGTGTTCACCTTCATCACGCCCTTGCTGACCCAGGTCAGCGGCTTCTCGAACGCAGCCGTGGCGCCGATCTTGCTGCTGCTGGGCGTCGGCCTGACCGTCGGCAGCACGGTCGGCGGGCGGCTCGGAGATCAGCGGCTGGTGCCGTCGATGCTGAGGGTGCTGGGCCTCAATGCCATGGTGCTGGCGCTTCTCTATTTCGCGCTGCCGCTGAAGGCGCCCACGGTGCTGCTGATGCTGCTCTGGACCACTCTCCAGTTCGCGCTGGTGCCGCTGCTGCAGACGCTGATCGTGCAGCATGCCAGCGCCGCGCCGAACCTCGCATCGACCCTGAACCAGGGGGCCTTCAATCTCGGCAATGCCGCCGGCGCCTGGATTGGCAGCGGCATGCTGGCAGCGGGCGTTCCGCTGGGCGGGCTGCCCTGGGCCAGCGCGGCCATCACGCTCTGCGCCCTGGCCCTGGCGGCATGGAGCAGCCGGCTCGGTAGCCGAGACGCGCTCATGCAGACCGCCTGAGCCGACCGCCGGGCCGCGTCACGGTACACCAAGATGCATTCTCAATTGTCAAAACTAGGGATGACACCGAGCATTCAATGCATCGAAGTATCGAAGCCAGCATAGGAAGTACCAAAGCGCGAAATTGATGTCTCCACAATCGGCCCACGGCGACCCCTCGTCGATCACAAGGAGACATCCATGAAGCGTTTTCTCAAGGCGGGCCTGGCGCTCGCAATGGCCGGTGCAGGCTGGGCCCATGCGGCGACCGAACTGGTGATCGCGACCGTGAACAACGGCCACATGATCGAGATGCAGAAGCTCGGCAAGTTCTTCGAGCAGGCGCATCCGGACATCAAGCTCAAGTGGGTCACGCTCGAGGAAGGCACCTTGCGCCAGCGCGTGACCACCGACATCGCCACCAAGGGCGGCCAGTTCGACGT
>NZ_JBFUIU010000137.1:0-15191 GCF_056401695.1 Variovorax sp. P4_D9 | reverse complement strand
GGCTCGGGCTGTCGTCCGCATGGCGCCACTTCTCGCGCCGCACCACCTTGGCCTTCGACAGGTCGGGCGCGCGATTCTTGCGCAGCTTGACGATGCCGCAGCGCACGTTGGTGCCGCCGATGTCGAGCGCGAGGATCGCGTCATGGCCCTTCAGCATCGACGGCGGCACCAGATGCACCCAACCCAGCAGGCCGCCGTCGTCCGGCTCGTGGCAGATGCGGGCCAGCTCCACGGAAACATTCATGTGCTGCAGGATCGCTGCCGCTTGCAGCACCGCGCGCTCGCCCACGTCGCTGCCCGGGAAGCCGCCGCCGATCACGATCCGCTGGACACCATGCCACGACGGCTGGCGCAGGAAGCGGTCGATCACCCAGGCCAGTTCCTCGGCGAACTGCTCGATCACGCCGTGGACCACGTCCGCGGCCTCGGAGGTCTTGGATTCGCCCAGTGCCGCGTCGAGTTCGCTCTTGCTGAGGTCCTTGGAATGCACGCCGCCCAGCGGGTCCTTGCCCTTTCGGCGACGGCGCTGCCGCCAGCGCTCCAGCAATTGCCTGAAGGCGGTCTGGCTGGCCTGGTCGCCGATGAAACCATCCTTGTCGCGCAGCTGAAGGCTGTAGCCCTCGACAATCACGGAGGGCAGTTCGCGGGCGCCATGCGCGGCGGGTCCTTCGGCGGGCAGCCGATCCGATGCATTTTTCATTCGGGGTCCTTCAGTCGGCCGTGGCGTCGAGGATCAGCCGGGCAGTCTCTTCGGGCTGATCCCAGTGGGGATAGTGGCCGCAGCGCTCGAACCAATGCAGGCGCGCATCGGGAAACAGCTGCTGCGCGCGTACCGCCTGGCTCGGAACGCAGAGCCGGTCGAGCCGGCCCCAGCCGATCACGACCGGCTTGGCGAGCGTCCCGATGGCGGAGCCCTCGAGCGGCAACCCGCGCACGAAATCCTTCAGGACGAGGTTGAAGGACGGGGCGGAAGCCAGGCTGTGCATCTCCTCCAGCACCAGCGACGGCGGCAGCCGACCGGCCTGGGACGAGAACCGGGCCAGCATCAGCACACGCGCCCATTCATGGGCAGCCAGGGCCGGCATGGCGAAACCGAGGCCTCGCGCCAGCCGCATGGACAGGCACAGCGAGGCGTGGTACGCCAATCGCTCGCGGCCGGCCCAGAAGCCGCCGGGCCCGAGCGAAACGACCGTGCCCAGCACGTCGCCGCGGCGCGCCAGCTCGAGCACCAGCCGCGCTCCGAACGAACAGCCGACCGCATCGGCACCGAGCAGGTCGTGCTCGCCGAGGAAGCGGGACACCGCGGTCGCCAGCGTGCGCACCGACACCTCGCCTGCCAGAGGCGGACTCTTGCCGAAGCCCGGCAGGTCCAGCGCGACCACGGCGCGCTCGGCAGCCAGCGGCTCGAGGATGGTTTGCCAGGTCCGCCAGCTGCTGCCCAGTCCATGCACCAGGATCAGGGGCTTTCCTTGGCCGCGACGGATGTAGTTGATCAGCACCTTCGGAGTGTGCAGTGGCGCCAGGCGGCGCCACATCAGCAGCGCGCACCATCGGCTGTAGGAGAAGGGGACGTTCACTTCACATCGTGCCGCGCCAGGCCCTGGCGGCGCCGATACACTGGCCGTGATGCAACTGCTGCGCCGCTCCGGGCTCGCCGTCCTGGCCTTCGTCATGCTGATGGGCGCCGCCGTGGCCGCGACCGCCCAGGAGCAGGCGCTGCGCATCGGCTCCAAGCGCTTCACCGAGTCGTACATCCTGGCCGAGGTCCTGGCCCAGACCGCCGCGCCCCGGACCGCCGTCGCGCCAGTCGTGCGGCAGGGGCTCGGCAACACGGCCATCGTCTACGAAGCCCTTCGCTCCGGCGGCATCGACCTCTACGCCGAGTACACCGGGACCATCGCGCTGGAGATCCTCAAGGGCCAGCCCTCGATGACGCGCGAGGCCATGAACGCCGCCCTGCGGCCGCTCGGGCTCGGCGTGGCCGTGCCGCTCGGATTCAACGACGGCTATGCGCTAGCCATGCGCGCTGCCGATGCCGACCGGYTCGGCGTGCGAACCCTGAGCGATCTGGCCGGCCAGCGCGAACTCCGCTTCGGCCTTTCGAACGAGTTCATCGGCCGCGCCGACGGCTGGCAGGGGCTGGCGGCGCGCTACGGCTTCAGCCAGGCGCCGACCGGACTGGACCACGGCCTGGCCTACGAAGCCATCGCCGCCAAACAGATCGACGTCATCGACATCTACACCACCGACGCCAAGATCGACCATCTGGGCCTGCGCGTGCTCGAAGACGACAGGGGCTACTTCCCGCGCTACGACGCCGTGCTGCTGTACCGGCTCGACCTGCCGGCGCGGCTGCCCGGCGCCTGGGCCGCCCTGCAGAAGCTCGAGGGCCGCATCGACGAGCGCGCGATGATCGCGATGAATGCGCGCGCCGAACTGCAAGGCGTGGCCTTCGACGTCATTGCGCGCGACTTCCTGGCAGCGAAGCAGCCGGGTTCGGCGCCCACCGCCGGCGCCGACAACGCCGCCCGCGGCTTCATGGCCAAGCTGTTCGGCCCCGACCTCGGTCGGCTCGCGCGCCAGCACCTGCTGCTGGTCGCGATCTCGGTCGGCGTCGCGATCCTCATCGCCGTGCCGCTCGGGATCGCGGTGTTCGCGCACGTGCGGCTGCGGGCCCTGGTGCTGGGCCTGACGGGGCTGTTGCAGACCATCCCGTCGCTGGCGCTGCTGGCGGTGCTGATCTCGCTGCTGGGCGCGATCGGCACGCTGCCGGCGCTGATCGCGCTGACGCTGTATTCGCTGCTGCCGATCATGCGCAACACCGTGACCGGGCTGGCCGAAGTGCCGGCCGGCCTGCGCGAGGCCGGGACCGCGCTCGGCATGACCGGCGGCCAGAACCTGCGCGTGGTGCTGCTGCCGCTGGCCCTGCCCACGCTGCTGGCCGGCGTGCGCACAGCGACCACCATTGCGATCGGCACCGCCACCATCGCCGCCTTCATCGGCGCCGGCGGCTTCGGCGAACGCATCGTCACGGGGCTGGCGCTTAACGACCGCGCGCTGCTGGTGGCCGGTGCCGTGCCCGCCGCGGCGCTGGCGCTGCTGAGCGAGGCGCTGTTCGAAGCGATCGAACACCTGATGCGCCGCCGCCGTGGGCAGCTGCCGCCCAGCACTTAGACCCGGACACGTGGCCGACGCCAGCCTCGAGGCGGTGGTGCCAACCAACGTCCGTGAAAATCCCGACCAGCCGAGGCGCCCGCTTCAGGCRTAGTCGTCGCTCGCAGCTTCCTACAAGAAAACACCCGGAGACACCGTAACTCGGCACCCTCGCCGCCTGCCTTTCGCTCGCCCTCGGCGCCAGCGCATTCGCCCAGACCACCACGCTCAAGATCGGCTACGCCACCACGAAGGAATCGCACTACGGCGTCGGCTCCACGGTGTTCTGCGACGAGATCGAAAAAGGCACGCAACGGCGCTACAAGTGCCAGCACTTCCCGAACTCGGCGCTCGGCGGCGAGCGCGAGCAGATCGAGGCGGTCCAATTGGGCACGCAGGAGCTGGTCAACACCTCGACCGGCCCGGTCGGCAACTTCGTGCCGGAAGTCAAGATCGTCGACATCCCTTTCTTGTTCCGCGACTACGACCATGCGCGCAAGGTGATGGACGGCCCGATCGGGCAGGACATCCTCGCCAAGTTCCCCAGCAAGGGCATCATCGCGCTGGGCTGGACCGAGAACGGCTTCCGCCACATGACCAATAGCAAGCGCGACATCGTCAAGCCGAGCGACGCCGCCGGACTGAAGATGCGCACGATGGAGAACAAGGTGCACATGGACGGCTACCGCACCTTCGGCATCCTGCCAACGCCCATGGGGCGTAGGCCGGCTTGAGCGCCTCGCGGAAGGCGTTGCCGTCGACTTTGCGCGTGACCTTCATGCCGTCCTTCTCGAGTTGGGCGATGCCATTGTTCTCGTCCTCGTTGACCTTCTTGATCAAGATGATGGACAAGGCCGGCTACGACCGCTCCTACGCCGCCGCRCTGACCGCATCGACGGCGATCGTCGGGCCCATCATCCCGCCTTCGATCATCATGATCATCTACGCGCTGCAGGACGACAACGTGTCGGTCGGCAGCCTGTTCGTGGCCGGGCTGCTGCCGGGCCTGCTGATCGCGGTGGAGATGTGCGCGGTCAACTTCCACGTCTCGAAGCAGCGCAACTACAAGGGCGACGGCGGCATGCCGCCGTGGCGCGAAGTGCTGCTGACCACCTGGAAGGCGATCCCCGCGATCCTGCTGCCGGTGGTGATCCTCGGCGGCATGCGGGCCGGCTGGTTCACGCCCACCGAGGCCTCGGTGGTGGCGGTGTTCTATGCGCTGGTGTGCGGCGAGTTCGTCTATCGCACGCTCGAATGGAAGGCGCTGCCCGACATCCTCTCGCGCTCCGCGCTGCTCTCGGCCTCGGTGCTGATCATCATCGGCCTGTCGGCCTCCTTCGCCTGGATCCTGACGATCGAGAACGTGCCCCAGACGCTGGCCGAGTGGCTGGTCGGCATGAACCTGTCGCCATGGATGTTCTTGATCATCGTCAACACCTTCCTGCTGCTGTTCGGCATCTTCATCGAGCCGCTGCCGGGGGTCATGGTGCTGGCGCCGATCCTGGCCCCCGTGGCGGTCAAGCTGGGCATCGAACCGATCCACTTCGCGATGATCGTGATCTACAACCTCACGCTCGGCATGATCACGCCGCCGGTCGGCGGGCTGCTGTTCGTCACCTGCAACGTGTCGCGGGTGCCGATGTCGCAGCTGGTGCGCGAGTTGGTGCCTTTCCTGTGGGCGCACGGCGCGGTGCTGCTGGTGCTCACCTTTCTGCCGGCGCTGAGCACCTGGCCGCCCCATTTGTGGGGATTCAAGTAGCGTTTCGCCTGCCGGGCGGTTGCGGATTCCCTTACACTCCACCGGTCAGGAGAGCGTCCCGCCGCGGTGGGGCCGCCGAAGGCGCAGGTCCCCCGAACCAAGGGCCCGAACGCTCAGGCAAAAGGACTGACAAGACGCCCCAAACCAGGGCGTTTCCTTGCTGGAGAGAGGCGGGACGTCATCAGGACGGCCGCCCACCGAAGGAGCAAACCCCGATCGTGGGGCGAATCTCTCAGGTAAAGCGGACAGCAGGGGTGGCCCATGGCTTCTCGTCATGGAACAAGCACTGCCCCTTTGGAGAACCGCCCTTGGCTGCCGCATCCGACGATCTGCTGAAGACCCCGCTCCACGGCCTGCACCTGGAGCTCGGCGCCCGCATGGTGCCCTTTGCCGGCTATGCCATGCCGGTGCAATACCCCACCGGCCTGATGGCCGAGCACAAGCACACGCGCGAAGCCGCGGGCCTGTTCGACATCTCCCACATGGGCCAGCTGCGCCTGGTCGGGCCCAATGCCGCCGCGGCCTTCGAAAGCCTGATGCCGGTCGACGTCATCGGGCTGGCGCCCGGCAAGCAGCGCTACGGGCTGCTGCTGAACGACGAGGGCGGCATCCTCGACGACCTGATGTTCTTCAACGAGGGCCACGATTCACTGTTCGTGATCGTCAACGGCGCCTGCAAGCAGGCCGACATCGCGCACATCCAGGCCCGGATCGGCCAGCGCTGCCAGGTGCTGCCGATGCCCGACCATGCGCTGCTCGCGCTCCAGGGCCCGCAGGCCGCGACCGCGCTGGCACGGCTGTCGCCCGGCGTCGAGCGCTTCGTCTTCATGACCGGCGGCACGGTGCAGATCGGCGGCATTCCGGCCTTCGTCACGCGCAGCGGCTACACCGGCGAAGACGGCTTCGAGATCTCGGTCGCCGCCACCGATGCCGAGGCGCTGGCCCGCCTGCTGCTGGCCCAGTCCGAGGTCAAGCCGATCGGCCTGGGGGCGCGCAATTCGCTGCGGCTCGAGGCCGGGCTGTGCCTGTACGGCAACGACATCGACGAGAGCACCACGCCGGTCGAGGCCGCGCTGAGCTGGGCGATCCAGAAGGTCCGGCGCAGCGGCGGCGCGCGCGAAGGCGGTTTCCCCGGCGCGGCCCGGGTGCTGGCGCAGCTCACCGCGGCCAGCGGAACGGCCGGCCATCTCGACCACCAGACCCTGAAGCGCAAGCGTGTCGGCCTGGTGGCTCTGGAGCGCGTGCCGGTGCGCGACGGCACCGTGCTCGAGTCCTTCGAGGGGCTGCCGATCGGCCAGGTCACCAGCGGCCTGCTCGGCCCGAGCGTCGACCGGCCGGTCGCGATGGGCTACGTCGCGCTCGCCTACGCCGAGCCCGGCACGCGGATCCAGGCCATGGTGCGCGGCAAGCCGGTGCCGATGGAAGTCAGCACGATGCCCTTCGTGCTGGCCCGCTACTACCGGGGCTGACAGCCCTCCCCGATTTCTTCCAAGCCCTTTTCTTCAAGGAGTTTTTCCCATGACCCTCAAGTACACCAAGGACCACGAGTGGGTGCGGCCCGAAGCCGACGCGGCGCTGGTCACCGTCGGCATCACGGTGCATGCGCAGGACGCGCTCGGCGACGTGGTCTTCGTCGACCTGCCCGAAGTCGGAACGGGCTTCGCGCAGGGCGACGTCGCCGGTGTCGTCGAATCGGTCAAGGCCGCGGCCGACGTCTTCATGCCGGTCTCGGGCGAGATCACCGAGGTCAACGAGGCGCTGCGCGCCGACCCCTCGCTGGCCAACAGTGCACCGATGGATGCGGGCTGGTTCTTCAAGGTGCGCATGAGCGACCCGACCCAGCTCGAGGCGCTGCTCGACGACACCGCCTACGAGAAGTTCTCCGCCGAAAGCTGATCCACGCCCCACCACCCGAGCCCTCCATGCCGATGCCCGTGCCTTCCCACCTCTCGCTGCGCGACCTCCAGAACGCCGAAGAATTCATCGCCCGCCACATCGGCATCGAATCCGAAGACGAGGCGGCCATGCTCGCCGCGGTCGGATCGACCAYGCGGGCCGAACTGATCGACGGCATCGTGCCGCCGGCGATCCGCCGCAGCCGCCCGATGCGGCTGCCGGCGCCGATCACCGAAGCCGACGCGCTGGCCGAGCTGAAGGCGATCGCGGCGAAGAACAAGGTGGCGAAGAGCTTCATCGGCCAGGGCTACTACGGCACCCACACGCCCGGCGTGATCCTGCGCAACGTGCTCGAGAATCCGGCCTGGTACACCGCCTACACGCCCTACCAGGCAGAGATCTCGCAGGGCCGCATGGAAGCGCTGCTCAATTTCCAGACCATGGTCTGCGACCTCACCGGCATGGCGATTGCCAACGCCTCGATGCTCGACGAGGCCACCGCAGCGGCCGAGGCGATGACGCTGGCGCGCCGCAGCGTCAAGAGCAAGAGCAACGTGTTCCTGGTGTCGGGCGACTGCCATCCCCAGACCATCGAGGTGGTCCGCACCCGGGCCGCGCCGCTCGGCATCGAGGTCAAGGTCAGCACCGCCACCGAACCCCTGCCGCTGCTGATGGCCAGCGGCGGCTTCTTCGGCGCGCTCGCGCAATACCCGTCCACCACCGGCCATGTGCACGACCTGCGCCCGCTGGCCGGCCATGCGCACCAGTGCGAGGCCGCCTTCTGCGTCGCCGCCGACCTGCTGGCGCTGACCTTGCTGGCCCCGCCCGGCGAATGGGACGCCGACATCGTCTGCGGCACCACGCAGCGCTTCGGCATGCCGATGTGCAACGGCGGCCCGCACGCGGCCTACCTGGCCTGCCGCGACGAATTCAAGCGCTCGCTGCCGGGCCGGCTGGTCGGCGTCAGCGTCGACACGCATGGCCAGCCGGCCTACCGCCTCGCGTTGCAGACGCGCGAGCAGCACATCCGGCGCGAGAAGGCCACTTCGAACATCTGCACCGCGCAGGTGCTGCCGGCGGTGGTCGCCAGCATGTACGCGGTCTACCACGGGCCCGAGGGCCTGCGCCGCATCGCGCAGCGCGTCGCCCTGCTGACGGCCGTGCTGGCACAGGGGCTCGAGCAGATGGGCCGCGAGCTGGTCAACGGCACCGCCTTCGATTMGCTCACGATCCACACCGGCGAGGACACCCAGGCCATCCACGAGCGCGCCCTGGCTGCCGGCGTCAACCTGCGCCATCGGCTACAGCATCACCTGGGCCTCTCGCTCGACGAGACCATCACGCGGGCCGACGTCGAGATGCTGTGGGGGCTGTTCGCGACGGCCGGCACGCGGGGCCCCGACTTCGACGCTATTGCCGCCACGGCGCAGATCCGAATTCCCGAAGACCTGCGCCGCAGCAGCGCCTTCCTGACGCACCCGGTGTTCAACACCCACAAGAGCGAGACCGCGATGCTGCGCTACATCCGCAGCCTCAGCGACAAGGACCTCGCGCTCGACCGCAGCATGATCCCGCTCGGCAGCTGCACCATGAAGCTCAACGCGACCAGCGAGATGATCCCGATCACCTGGCCCGAGTTCGCGAACATCCACCCGTTTGCACCGGCGGACCAGCTGCTGGGCTACGCACAGCTCGACGCCCAGCTGCGCGCCTGGCTCTGCGAAGCCACCGGCTACGCGGGCATCAGCCTGCAGCCCAACGCCGGCTCGCAGGGCGAGTATGCGGGCCTGCTTGCGATCAAGGCCTTCCACGAAGCCAGGGGCGACACGCACCGCAACGTCTGCCTGATTCCATCGTCAGCGCACGGCACCAATCCGGCGAGTGCCCAGATGGTTGGCATGCAGGTGGTGGTGACCGCCTGCGACGCCGACGGCAACGTCGACATCGACGACCTGATGCGCGCCTGCGAGAAGCACGGCAAGACTCTGGCCGCGGTGATGATCACCTACCCGAGCACCCACGGCGTGTTCGAGACCCGGGTCAAGGAACTCTGCGAGATCGTCCACGCGCATGGTGGCCGGGTCTATGTCGACGGCGCCAACATGAACGCCCTGGTCGGCGTGGCCGCACCGGGCGAGTTCGGCGGTGACGTCAGCCACCTGAACCTGCACAAGACCTTCTGTATCCCGCACGGCGGCGGCGGTCCCGGCGTCGGCCCGGTCTGCGTGGTCGAAGACCTGGTGCCCTACCTGCCCGGCCATGCAACCGGCGGGCTCGCGTCGTCGGGCGCGGTCGGCGCGGTGTCGGCGGCGCCGCTCGGCAACGCGGCGGTGCTGCCGATCAGCTGGATGTACTGCCGCATGATGGGCGCCAAGGGCCTGCAGGCCGCGACCGAGATCGCGATCCTCAGCGCCAACTACATCAGCGCCCGGCTCAAGGACCACTACCCGACGCTGTACGCGAGCCCCAACGGCCACGTGGCGCACGAGTGCATCCTCGACCTGCGCCCGCTCAAGGACGCCAGCGGCGTCAGCGCCGAAGACGTCGCCAAGCGGCTGATCGACTACGGCTTCCATGCGCCGACGCTGAGCTTCCCGGTGCCCGGCACGCTGATGGTCGAGCCGACCGAGAGCGAGCCGCTGGCCGAGCTCGACCGCTTCATCGACACGATGATCGCGATCCGCGGCGAAATCCGCCGCATCGAGGAAGGCATCTGGCCGAAGGACGACAATCCGCTGAAGAACGCACCGCACACCGCGGCCAGCCTGCTCGGCACCGAGTGGACGCGACCCTACTCGCGCGAGCTCGGCGCCTTCCCGCTGGCCAGCCTGCGGCAGGCCAAGTACTGGCCGCCGATCGGCCGGGTCGACAACGTCTACGGCGACCGAAACCTGTTCTGCAGCTGCGTCCCCGTGGAAGACTACGCCGGCAGCTGACGCGCGAGAAGCATTCTTTTACAAGTCGATGGCCATCAGTCTGTCGAATTCGCGCCTGCTGCTTCGACGTCCATTCAGAGCCCCCGGAACGGTGCGGTCGATCCCCGACTGCCGCCGGCCTCGAAACCGAAGGAGCAAGAACATGCGATTCATGGTCATCGTCAAGGCCAGCAAGGACTCGGAAGCCGGCGTGATGCCGAGCCAGCAGTTGCTGACCGACATGGGCAACTACAACGAGGCGCTGGTGAAGGCCGGCGTGCTGCTCGCGGGCGAAGGCCTGCACCCGAGTTCGAAGGGCGCCCGCATGCGTTTTTCCGGCAAGGAGCGGACTGTGATCGACGGCCCGTTCAGCGAGACCAAGGAGCTGATCGCGGGCTTCTGGCTCTGGCAAGTGCGCTCCAAGGAAGAAGCGCTCGAATGGCTGCGACGCGCCCCGTTCGACGACGGTGCCGAGCTCGAGTTGCGCCAGGTGTTCGAGATGGAAGACTTCGGCGCCGAGTTCACGCCCGAGCTGCGCGAGCAGGAAAAGCGGGTCTTCGACGAGGCCCGTGCCAAGCAGCAGCCCTGACACGCCCGAACGTGGACACGGCCGAGACGCATCGCACGATCAACGCGGTCTGGCGCATCGAGTCGGCCCGCATCATCGGCGCCCTGGCGCGCCGGGTGCGCGATGTCGGGCTGGCCGAGGAGCTGGCGCAGGACGCCCTGCTCGCCGCCCTGGAGCAGTGGCCTCGCGACGGCATTCCGGACAATCCGGCGGCCTGGCTGATGGCGGCCGCGAAGCACCGTGCCATCGACCTGCTGCGCAAGCGCGCGCTGCATGCCGGCAAGGAAGGCGAGATCGGCCGCGAACTCGACGCCCGGCATGCGCTCGCGGCCGCCGACTTCGCCGAGGCGGTGGACGCCGCGCTCGACGACGAGGTCGGCGACGACCTGCTGCGGCTGGTGTTCACGGCCTGCCATCCGCTGTTGTCGCCCGACGCCCGCGTCGCGCTGACACTTCGTCTGCTGGGCGGACTCACAACCGACGAAATCGCGCGCTCTTTCCTGGTGCCCGAAGCCACGATCGCGCAGCGCATCGTGCGCGCCAAGCGAACGCTGGCGGCCGCTCGCATACCCTTCGAGGCGCCGCGCGCACAGGAGCTCGGCGCCCGGCTGTCGTCGGTGCTCGAAGTCATCTACCTGGTGTTCAACGAGGGCTACTCGGCCACCGCCGGCGAGGACTGGATGCGGCCCGCGCTTTGCGACGAAGCCTTGCGGCTCGGGCGCATCCTGGCCGAGCTTGTCGCTGACGAGCCGGAGGTCCATGGCCTGGTGGCGCTGATGGAGATCCAGGCCTCGCGCGCGGCTGCTCGCGTCGACGCCGATGGCGAGCCGGTGCTGCTGCTGGACCAGAACCGTGCGCGCTGGGACACCTTGCTGATCCGCCGCGGCCTGGCCGCGCTGGCGCGGGCCGAGAAGCTCGGCGGCGCCCTCGGCCCCTACGCCCTGCAGGCCGCGATCGCCGCCTGCCACGCGCGTGCCACGACCGCAGCGCAGACCGACTGGCCCCGCATCGCCGCACTCTACGAGGCGCTGGCCCAGCACTCGCCCTCGCCAATTGTCGAATTGAACCGCGCGGTTGCGCTGTCGATGGCCTATGGGCCGGCGGTCGGCCTCGAACTCGCCGACACGCTGCAAGCCGAACCGCAGCTGCGCGGCTATCACCTGCTGCCGAGCGTGCGTGGCGACCTGCTCGCCAAGCTCGGGCGACCCGCCGAGGCCTGCGAGGAATTCAAGCGGGCGGCGAGCCTGACTCGCAACGCGCGCGAACGCAAGCTGCTACTGCTGCGCGCGCAGGCCTGCTCGGCCGACGACAAGGCAGGCGGCACCTGAGGGCGTGCTGCGCTACTTCTTCGCGACCGCGCCGGTCGCGACCTGGGCCCGCAGTTCCTTCAGCTTGGCCTTCAGCCGGCGTTCGTTGACCGGCCCCATGCGAATCAGCATCTTCTGGCCAGCCGACAGCGACTCGAGCTTCGGGTCGGCGAATTCGTAGCTGATCCAGGGCCGCTCCGAAGCCATCTCGCCCTTCACCTCGGTCAGCTTCACCGGCACCGCCCCTTCGATTTCCGGGGCCTGCAGCAGGTGGTCGATGACAGCCACGAGACGGTCGTTGAAGTAGCGGTTCGGGTAGCCCAGTTCCTCGTAGGCCTGCTGGAACAGCGGATAGAGCCGGGCATAAAGCGCAGCCGCGCGGGCACTGTCGACGGACTCGACGAAGAGCACGAAGGGCGTGTAGCGGCTGGCATTGTCGGCGCCGATGGTCTTGACCTCGCTGGCGCCCTGGACCTCGAAGGACTTGGGTGCACGCTGGACCGGCCACAGGCGCGAAGTGGCCTGTGCGCGCGGCAGGTTGTCCACGGTGGCGACGAAGCGCCGCACGAAGCCGCTGGGCTCGAGGAAGGACCCGACCGATTTCTTGCCGACCAGGTCGTTGAGCGCCGCGGTCACTCGGCTGTCGGCGTCGTTCAGCGGCGGCAGCGCGGCCTCGGGGGTGGCCAGGGCATCGACCAGGTTCTGCGGCCCCGTCGCGACCGGTGCGGGGGGAATGTCCGCGGGACGATCCTGCGGCGGCGGCGCGCTGGCGGCGGGTGGTGCCGGCGACGGTTCCTTCTGCAAGGACCAGCGCCACCAGGCGAAGGCTGCGGCGAGAATCACCACCACGACGAGGACCACGGTCCATATCGAGGACTCTTTGGCTGGCCTGAATTCTGCTGGGTCCCTTTCGGGCATGGTTGAATCCTCCTTTGAATCACGGGTGTTGTTGCATGCGCTCCATTGGAAACCACGTCGACGCGTCGTGCCGTAACGCCCTGTGACCGCCAAGGAACCCGACATGGACATCGACTTCTCGACTCTGACCGAATACCAGCGCTACAAGCTGATGGCCAGCCTGATCGTGCCGCGGCCGATCGCACTGGTCACCACGCTGGGGGCCGACGGCATCGTCAACGCCGCGCCCTTCAGCATGTTCAACATGCTGGGCGAAGAGCCGCCGATCGTGATGATCAGCGTCAACCGGCTGCAGGACAACGCGCTTAAGGACACCGCCGCGAACATCGTGCGCAACGGCGAGTTCGTGGTGCACTTGGCCGACGAGGACATCGCCGAGCAGATGCACCGCTGCGGCGATCGCCACCCGCCGCATGTGAGCGAGCTCGAGGTGGTCGGCTTCACGCCGCTTGCGAGCCGGGCCGTGAAGCCGCCGCGCATCGCCGAGGCGCCGGTGGCCTTCGAATGCACGCTCTGGGAGACGCTCGAGACCGAGAGCCGGCAGATTTTCATCGGCCAGGTGCGCTGGATGCATGCCCGCGACGAATTGATCGACACCGATGCCTGGCGCGTGCGGCTGCAGCACTATTTTCCGGTCGGCCGCTTCGGGGCCAGCTTCTATGTGAAGACGCGCGAGCGCTACGCGCTGGCGGCGCAGGGGCAGGCGCAGACCCGGAGCACGCAGATCGACGAGATGTAGGACGCGTGATGCCAAGCTGGTTCTTCTCGTCGCTGCGCGGCTATCGGATCGAGTGCTTGCCGCGCGACCTGGTCGCCGGCCTGATGCTGGCGGCCATCGCCGTCCCCGGCCAGCTCGCCACCGCCCGGCTCGCCGGCATGCCACCCGAGACTGGGCTCTATGCCTTCATTGCCGGCTCCATCGCCTTCGCAGCCTTCGGCGCCAATCGCTTCATCTCGGCGGCGGCGGATTCGACCATCGCGCCGATCTTCGCCGGCGGACTGGCTTCGATCGCCGCCGCCAGCACCAACAGCTATGGCGAACTGGCCGCGCTGCTGGCGCTGATGGTCGGCATCGTGCTCGTCTCGGTCGGCCTGCTGAAGGCAGGCTGGCTCGCCACGCTGCTCTCGGTGCCGGTGACGACCGGATTCCTCGCCGGCATCTCGGTCCATATCGTCGTCGGCCAGTTGCCGACGCTGCTGGGCCTTCCGGACGCGCACGGTCACCTGCTGACGCAACTGGTCCACTTGCTGGCCCGGATCGGAGACGCGAATCCGTATGCTCTGGCGCTCGGCGCCGGCGTGCTGATCGTGACCCTGGTCGCGGGGCGCATCAGTCCGCGCATTCCGGGGGCGCTGATCGGCCTGGCGGCGGCCGCTCTCGCGGTGGCCGTGTTCCACCTCGACGCTCGCGGCGTGAGTCTGCTCGGCACGCTCTCGCTGCAGTTGCCGCATGTCGCCGTGCCCTCCTTCAGCGGCGTGGCGGAGTTCAGCCGCATGGTGCAGCTGGCGCTGGTGATCGCGATGGTCTGCGTCATGCAGACGGCGGCGGTGTCGAGCACCTTCCCGTCGGACGAGGGCCGGTCCGACAACGTCAGCCGCAATTTCGGGGCGATCGGCGCAGGCAATGTGCTGGCCGGTCTGATCGGCGCCTTCGCCGTCGACGCGAGCCCACCCAGCACGGCGGTCGTGAAGGAGTCCGGAGGCCGCTCGCAGATCGCCGCGCTGATCGCGGTCGGCCTGGTGATCGCGCTCGCGCTGCTGGCCTCGGGCGCGTTGGCCTACGTGCCGCACGCGGCGCTGTCGGGCATCCTCGTCTACATCGCCTGGCGCATCTTCAGGGTCGACGAAATGGCCCTGATCATTCGTCGCGGCGGCCTCGAGATCCTGCTGGTGGCCGCGAGTGCGGCACTCGTTGTCGCGCTGCCGATCGAGAGCGGCATGCTGCTGGCGATCGTGATGTCCTTCGTGCACAGCCTGTACATCGTCGCCCGGCCCTACTGCGTCGAGCTGGCCCGCGTGCCGGGGAGCACCGTGTGGTGGCCGCCGGCCGCGGGCGCCGCCCGTGAACATGAGCCCGGGGTGCTGGTCTTCGCACCGGGTGCGCCGGTCAACTTCACCAATGCCGAACGGATCTGCGCCTGGGTCCGGTCGGCCATCGCCGGCCGGAGCGAGCCGGTGAGGCTGCTGGTGATCGAGGCCAACGGCATCATCGACATCGACTACACAGGGTCGCAGATCCTGCGGCGCGCCATCATCGAACTGCTTTCCGCCGGCACCATCGTGGCCATCGCCAGGCTGTCAGACGAGCGGGCGCAGGCGCAGGCGATGCGCACCGGACTGATCGAGACCATCGGCGCCGACCATGTGTTCATGTCGGTAGAAGAGGCGGTGCGCATGCTGGTTCCGCGCGCCTGAGCGCGCTGATGAAGCGCCCAAGAAAAAGGCCACCCGTGGGGTGGCCTACTTTTCCTGCACGATTCGCGTGTCGTGCAACAGATTCGAAATCTGGAGCGGGAGAAGAGTCTCGAACTCTCGACCTCAACCTTGGCAAGGTTGCGCTCTACCAACTGAGCTACTCCCGCGAAGCCTTCGATTATAGGGCATTTTTAGCCCGCTTCTTCGCCGGCCGGCAAATGAATGAGTCCGGTGCGCAGATCGAACTCGAACACCTCGCC